>NC_011027.1:120000-222500 GCF_000020505.1 Chlorobaculum parvum NCIB 8327 | reverse complement strand
GGCGCGTACCGACCTGTTCGGCGAACTGGTCGAGCATGTTGGTGCCGCCGCCTTTGGTGTAGTCCACGCGGTTGGCCACGATGCCTGCGAGCTGTACCTTGTAGCGCACGCTCTTCTGCTGAATGGCCATGCAGAGTCGGTTGGCCGCGAAGATGCTGTCGAAGTCGTTGGTGGCGATGATGACCGCGTAGTCGGCGTAGTTCAGCGGGGCGCTGAAGCCGCCGCACACCACGTCACCGAGCACGTCGAAAAGAATGACGTCGTACTTGTCGTACAGCCCCATCTCCTGCAACAGCGTGACCGACTCGCCGACGACGTAACCGCCGCAGCCACTGCCCGCTGGCGGGCCACCCGCTTCGAGGCCGTCGATGCCCGCGAAACCGGTTTCGACGATGTCTTCAGGCGAAAGCTCCTCGTGGTGGAAATCGACCTCTTCAAGAGCCTCGATGACGGTTTTCTGGAGCTTTCCGGTAATCGGGAAGGTACTGTCGTGCTTCGGGTCGCAGCCGATCTGAAGCACCTTGGCTCCCTTGAGCGCCAGCGCTGCCGAAATGTTCGCGCTGGTCGTGCTCTTGCCGATCCCGCCTTTTCCGTAAACGGCCAATACTAAACTCATGGTATGATAGAGGTCAATTGGTTTGTTGATTTTTCAGATTTTCCCGTTACCCGCCGAGATGCTCCTTCGCCTTCCGGAATACATCCGCCGTGATAACCTGTTCCCCGATTTCGCGGGCATAGTTATCGGTGTTCTTGCGAACCTTCTTGCGCACGAAGAACGGAACCTTGCCGAGCATCTTCTCGGCCTCGGCAGTCCAGCTCAGTTCGCCGGTTGCCGTTGCGGTCGCGACCGCGGCTTCCGCCGGAGCCTCCGCGGACGAAGTCACAGTGCCATTGCCGGACATCGCCGGTTCGGTGAACACTTCCGGCTCCTCCTCCTCGTATTCGAGACCGGCATCGCCGAAGAAGTCGATCAGGTGCTTCTCCAGACCAAGCTTGGCCGAGGTGTAAACCCTGTCGGCCATCACATCCGCGCCGTCGAAACCGAAGAAGGGGTAGTAGCCGAGCAGGTGGTTCTCGATATGGGTCGGCGTCGAAATGACCATGCAGGGCACGTCGAGCTTGCGGCAACTGTGCCGCTCCATCTGGGTACCGCAGACCAGCTCCGGCATCTCCTCCTCGATGAAAGCCGAAACCTCCTGGAATTTGTCGGTCACCATCAGCTCGCCCGGCAGGTAGCCTTCGAGCTGCTCGCGCACCCAGTCCGCCTGCTTCGGCAGGTAGGTGCCCGCGCCGATGATCTTCATGCCGAGTTCGTCCTTGAGGAACTTCGTCACGCCGACAACCTGCGTGGCGTCGCCAAACACGAACGCGCGCTTGTTGCTGAAGCTCTCCATGTCCGCCGTCCGCGCGAACCACGGCACGCCGCTCGGAGCGCTCTGGCCGTCGAGCGAAAAGTCCCGCATCTCCGGCATCTCGATCGGAGCCATTCCTTTTTCAGCGCCGATTTTGTTCACCTCGGCAATAATCGCCCTGAGCCAGCGCAGCGTTGCGTTGACGCCCAGCGGTGCTTCGGTGATCGAGGGCATACCAAAATTCTCCTTGAGGTATCCGGCAGCCTGGCAGCCAAGCTCACGGAACGGCGCGATGTTGACCCATGCAGCGGGCAGCTTCTTCAGATCGTCGATGCCTGCGCCCCACGGAGCCACCACGTTCACCTCGATGCCGAGCGTCTTGAGCATCCGGCGAAGGCTGGTGAGGTTGGAGCGAAGGTGGAAGCCGAGGGAGGTGAAGCCGAGCAGGTTCACCGAAGGCTTTTCAGTTTTCGGCTGTTCGGCGGCGAAGCGCTTCACGAGTTCGGTGAAGAGTCCTTCGGCGGCCTCGGTTTCGGCCACGCGGAACGGGTTGACCGCATAGACCATGATCTTGTTTTCGTCAATCCCGGACGCGCGCGCCATCTGGCCCAAATCCTCCTGAAGCAGCGCCGTGCTGCAACTCGGAGCCACCACGATCAGTTCGGGATTGTAGTGCTTTGCGACCTGCTCGACCGTGCCGGGCAGTCGCGAGGTGCCACGAGCCAGATCCTGGCCGCGCACAACGCTGATGGAAAGCTTCGGGAACTCGGGCGTCCTTTCGAGCATGGTGTAGGTCGCCGTGATGTAGTCGTCACCCTGCGGGGCATGATAAACGGTATGGACCCCTTTCATGCTGTTGGTCACCCGGCTTACGCCGTGCAGCGCGGTCCCTTCATAGAGCCAGAAAGCTAAACGCATGTTGGTTCGTTGGTTTTCGTCTTGAAAGTTACTGAGCGCTGGGCATCACCCCTTCGAGCCACACCGATTCGTCGAACTCAGGCAGGCTCTCGCGGCGCAGGAGCGGAGAGACGAACAGGTTCGCCAAGGTGAACACGCCCGACCAGCTGTGGATCGACATGAGCGTGAACTCCATGCTCCACTTCACGACGAAGCCATTGCCGACGAACGGGTTGGCCGTCATGAGCGAGGTGACAATCATGTCTGGCCTCGTCGCCTTGATCTCTTCGAGCTGGCGATGGAAGTTGGGCTGCTCGACCACCTTGACGCCTTCGAGCGCTTCGAGTTCGCGAGCGTGGAATTTCTTGTTGATGTAGGCGCTGCTGCACTCGACAACCTCCGCGCCGGCGTTCTTGAGGAAGCGGGCCAGCGGCAGCTCCATCATGGTGTCGGCGGTGAGGAAAATCTTCTTGCCCTTCAGCAGATCGGTCTGCGGCTTGATCTTCTCCCACGCTGCTTCGGCGCGGTCGGAGAGATCGACCTTGATGTCGAACATCGCCGCGAGGTCTTCCCAGAAAGTCTTGGTGCCGTCGGGGCCGAACGGGAAGAGCGAGGTGAGCACTTTCGCGCCGCGCTCACGGCTCAGGCGGGAGCAGACGCGCGACAGGTAGGGCTGGATCGGTGCGAGCACCGTGTCGGGGCCGATGGCCGGAAGCTTGTCGAAGCGGCTCTCGGGCAGGAAGCCCGCCACCGGAATGCCGAGCTGTTCGGCTTCGGTGCGCAAGTCATCCGCCGTGATGTCGTTGACCGAGCCGACGAACACCACCTTCTTCTCACCGGCGGGAGCTTCGGGGCAGAAGGGCACCAGCGCCTGAAGCACCGAGTCCTCGGCCTGCGTGAAGTTGAAGACGAGGCCGCTGGCAGGCACGAAAAGCACCGGAGTCTTGTCGGTGCTGAGATGGTGGGCCAGGCCTTTGAAGTCCACCTTCATCACCTCCGGAGTGCAGGACGAAAGCAGGAAGATCACCGACGGGTTGTGGTCGCGCTTGATCTCCTCGATCACCGCTTCGAGCTGAGGCTCGGCTCGGGAAAGATCAGCCTCCTCGATGAGCGCCACGCCGAATCGCGGCTTGGCGAAGATCATCATGCCGAGGGCATTCTGGAGAAAGTGCGCGCAGGTATGGGTACCGAGAATAAGGAAAAAGCTGTCCTTGATCTTCTGGTAGAGCCAGCCGACGCAGGCCAGTCCGCAGAAACTGTGGGTAACGTTATCCTCTTTGAGAATCTGGCAATCGCTTGAAACCGGCATCATGGCAGTATGACTTTATAAGATGGTGCTGGCTGCTCCGAAGTGGCTCCGGGCGCTCAACCCTTGATAATTGAGAACTCGAAGATAAAAATAATTTTCATTTATCCGGCGCGGCTTTGCGGGCTTCGACCGAAGCGACCTTGTCACCGATGGCAACTTGCTTGTCGCGCCGGTCGTCGATCTTGATGACGGTGTAGACTCGCGCTACCTCTGCGCCGAAGCAGTGCTCGTGCAGCTTTCGGCCAATCTCGAACAGTTCATCCGCCGAACCTTCGACGATCGTGCCCATGTCGTTCAGCCTGAACGAAAGGCCGCTCTCTTCGAGCAGCCTTTCAAGCCCGGCAACCCAGGCGCTCAGTCCGCTGCCACCAGCACCGAGAGGAATCACCGTAATGTCGAGGAGAGCCATAGAACAGCAGGAAGAGATTGGGCTAAAGCCCTTATTTATTATACCTTACTTGCGTACCCCGGACTAAAGTCCGGGGCAATTGTTTCTAAGAAAGTTTAAGAGATTTAATGGCCGAAGTAATAACCCCGGCGGACATTCACTCTTACATTGCAGTTCAATTGCCCCGGCGTTCCCATACTCAGGAGGGAAAGCCCAACGGACATTTCATTCTTACTTTCTCTTCTGTTGCCCCGGCGATCTTACATTCAGGAGGGGTTTACCCCGACGGACATTCAACCCCTCTTACATTTCAATTGCCCCGGCTTTCAAGCCGGGGACACGGAATCCCAAAAAACAACTCAGGGCTTCAGCCCAATCTCTTATTTGAACACCGTCTCGTCGCGACCGGGGCCTACAGAGATAAAGGTCACCGGCACACCTGTCGCCTCTTCGAGAAAGTTGACATAGGCCTGGGCGTTTGGATGCATCTCAGCGAAGCTCTTCGCATTGGCGTTCGAGGCCATCCAGCCCTTGAGGCTCTTGTAAACCGGCTGCACGCGACAGAGGGTCTGGTGCTCGGTCGGGAAGTCGAAAATCTCCTTGCCGTCGAGCATGTAGGAGGTGCACACCTTGATCTCCTCGAAAGTGTCGAGCACGTCGAGCTTGGTCAGCGCCAGCTCGGTCACGCCGCTGATGGTGAGCGAGTAGCGCAGCGCCACAAGATCGAGCCAGCCGCAACGGCGCTTGCGCCCGGTCGTTGCGCCGAACTCGTGGCCGATCTCGCCCAGCTTTTCGCCGGTCTCGTCCTCAAGCTCGGTCGGGAAATCGCCGTTGCCGACGCGGGTCATGTAGGCCTTGCAGACGCCGATCACCTTGCCGATGTGGTTCGGCGCGACGCCGGAGCCGGTGCACGCACCGCCGGAGGTCGGGTTGGAAGAGGTGACGAACGGGTAGGTGCCGTGATCCACGTCGAGCAGGCAACCCTGCGCGCCTTCGAGCAGCACGGTCTTGCCCGCCTTGATCTGGCGGTTCAGGTAGAGCTGCGTGTTGGTCACGTAGGGATCGATCACCTTGTCGAACGCCTCGTACTCGCCGATGATCGCGTCGACGTCGATTTCCTCTTTTTCGTAGACCTTGCAGATCAGCTTGTTCTTGGCCTCGATGTTGTCGCGCAGCTTCTCTTCGAGCACCTTCGGATTGAGCAGATCGACCACCCGGATGCCGTGGCGGGCGAACTTGTCCTCGTAGCTGGGGCCGATACCGCGACCGGTCGTGCCGATCTTCTGATCGCCGGAGAGGCAGGACTCGCTCAGCGAATCGAGCCGCTTGTGGTACGGCATGATGAGGTGCGCGTTATGGCTGATGAACAGACGGCCTTTCACGTCGTAGCCCAGCTCTTCGACCTTCTGGATCTCCTCCATCAGCGCGTTCGGATCGATCACCACGCCGTTGCCGATCACGCAGATGCAATCCTTGTTGAAAATGCCCGAGGGGATGAGGTGAAGCACCACGGTTTTGCCATCGAAGCAGATGGTGTGGCCTGCGTTTGCGCCGCCCTGGTAGCGGACTACAATGTCATATTGATCCGAGAGGTAATCGACCAGCTTGCCCTTGCCCTCGTCGCCGAACTGCGTACCGACCAGGACAGTTGCAGACGCCGCCGGCCTGCTGAATGTTCGTTCTTCCACGTCGCTTGCTTTTACTGAGAAAAAAGATCGAGGCGCTCCAGAAGCTTGTCCCGGCCCGCGCCCGACAAAGACGAGTAATTTACAATAAATCTGGCATTCGATGCACAACTTTCAATCGTACGCCGGGCCTTGGACTTTTCGGCCTGTTTGAGCTTGTCCCACTTGGTGAGCACGATGCCGAACGGACGACCACAATAGTCGAGAAACTCCATCATTTCCCGATCGGAGCCCATCCCCGGATGCCGCGCATCGACGAGCAAAACCACAAGGGCGATTTCGTCCCGCTTGACCACATAATCCGTCAGCAACTTCCCCCAGCTCTCCCGCTCGCCGTGCCCGACCTTGGCATACCCATACCCCGGCAGATCGACGAAGTAGAGGTTCTCGTTGATAAGGAAATAGTTGATAAGGCGAGTCTTCCCCGGCGTCGAACTGGTCTTCGCCAGCCCCTTGCGGGCGCAAAGAGAATTCAGCAGCGAAGACTTCCCCACATTCGACCGCCCCACAAAAACAATCTCCGGACGACCGTCTGACGGGAGGCCGTTCAAGCTCGAATAACTACAGAAAAAATCAGCGCTGGTGATATTCATGGACGCGGGTGAAAGGTGAGAATGCGCAGGCGAATTCCGGGCGGAATGACCTGTGCTTTATGGTGATTGCCAAAGAGGGAAGCTAAATAGTAGATGCAGGAAATCTGAACGACTTAAGGCGCTGATCAAGCAGGTTTTGACCAGCACCTTACGGTTGCAAAATAATTTAGACAATGGAGACGTCTTCGTTCGACCACCGCATAAATACGCCGCATCTACTTTGGTAAGATACCAATGATGGAACACCACCAAGCAAAAAGGTTTACGAACCATTTAGAGAAAACTCACTAAAAATCTGAAAGTTCATCAGCTCATCAATTCAGGTTTTGATTTTCTGCGATTTTTCATTTTACGAGATCGACTCCCAGATCGAGACATTTTTTTAGACCCGCTTTCTAAATAAAGCAATCGACTACCAGTTATGAGTACTGATTTACCTTCCTGCCAGACAACCGCATACTGACCCGACTCTTTTTTTCTTTTTAAAGCTTTGTTTACAGCACGCTGAAGAGCGTTAAGTGCAAATTGCCCATCCTTAGAAGGAGTAGCTTTTGAGATTATAGTCATAGCAATGCCTCCTCAAGCAGCACCTGATAGTAATCCCGGTGTATTATGCTACGAACCGAACGATCTTGTTCAAAAATCAGCTCGGGTTTTTTGCCGTGGTTCATAAAGCAAAAACAGTGATTGACACGGTGAGAAAAGACTTTGAATAAATTTTGCAAACTACGGGGAAAACGTCGCTCAATAACTGATTTAGGGATATTATGGCCTCCATGCTCAACTCGCTCGGCAACACGCAATATGGACATTTCAACTGACGGCAAAGCCAAATAAATCAATAAAACATACCACCCCTCGCCTTGAAGACGCTCAACTCGCTTCACTGTCGATTGGCCTGAAAGGGTTGTTTCGAAAGCAAAATTTTTGCGATTTTTGGTGCACTGGTCCATTTGGTCAAAAAAAAGACGGCCTACAGAAGTAAGTGGTTTTCGATCTGGAGCCTCAGACGACAACTCTTGAGCAATAGAATCTGCATTTAAAAAGCAGGAACAATCTGGAACATTAGAGAGAAAATCTTCGGCAAAAGTTGTTTTGCCCGCTCCATTAGGCCCAGCGAAAATCCAACAAGTAGGCATAACGGTACCCTTCGTTTTTTTCTCATATAGATGCCTATCAGTTCAAATCCGTACCGTTCAAACAACTTAAGCCTACATAGCCAAAAACACCTGCCGAAAGAAAGCTCGGACATAAAACATTATCTGCCAATACGATTTTTATGATAATGAAAAAATAGCAAATTCAACAATCAGCCGAGAATTTCAAGAGCTATTTCGCCAATAAGTTCTTACGCCCCTTGCGGATATCCTATCGCCACATCCATGTTGCGCCTTAGAACCATTGTTTCAACATCAAAACGCTTCTCATCTCTATCTCATTTCAAAAAAATTTTTAATCCGTCTTCATCAGCGCTCAAAAACTCATAGCAGGGTATCAACGCGTATCTGGAGCCGTATCGGAAAGGATAAAGAGTAGGGTCGAGAGACGTCAAACAAGAACCGCTGCCCGGGCGCGAAAAGCATTCAGCCTCCTGCAAAAAAGCCAAGGCAGCGGTTCCCGAAAAACGTTATTTATAGCTGAAATTCTTCCTCGCTGCCTGCGTGCGCAGGTTTTCGAGAATCACCGTTCCGAGGCTCTTTGAATCGGCGCTCTCCTGCTCTTTCTGCTGAACATAGGCATCCCGCTTTTTGCTGAGAGCGGAGATCTGCGTTTTCAGGTTTTCGCGCTCCTCTTTTTTCTGCTGCACATACCTGCCGATCTCTTTATCGGATTTGCCTTTCAGCTCTTCGGGAAGGCTCTCTTTCTTGAGCCCCTCGACCGTCACCTTCTTGTTGTCGATGGCATCGACAAGATCCCAGCCGGAAGCCTTGTACAGCGACGAACCTTTCGAGGCCGCACGCTCTGCCGCAACCGGTGCCGATACTGCCGCGGCGTTCCGATCCTGCATGGACTGCCGAGCCTTCAGCTCTTTACCTTGTGCGCCGTAAGGAACGTAGGTGTCGTTGATTCTGCTGTTGAGCCTCATGAGGTCGTCATCGTAGGGGGTCACAATGCCTCTTGTCGAGCGGTCGCTGTCGATGGAGAAGTAGCTGCCGCCGCCAAGCGTGGCGCCTCGTTTCCAGAGGCCCTGAACACCGGCATAATAGTCGCCGCAATAGATCGTGTTGACCGCCACATCGCGCTCGGCTGCCCAGCGGCATGCCGCTTCATAACTGACATCACCCTGGTCGAAAGGCTCATTGCCGGCGATGTAAATCAGTTTCAGACCATCGTGGGAAGTGTTCCATCTCAACTGGTTCAGGCTGCTGCCGATCACATGGCCGCAATACTCCGAACCACCGTTGGTTGTCAGCGAAAAGAGCGCTTCGGAAAGCCGGTCGAGATCCTCGGTGAACGGGACAACCTGACGAATGTACCCGGTTCGGGGAGAGAGGCCATTGTTGCCGTACTCGTACAGCGCAACCTGCAACCGGATCGGCTCGCCCCTTTTGCGCATTCTCGACACCTCGTTCACAATACGCCAGAGCTGGCTCTTTGCCTGGTTGATCAGGCCATCCATGCTGTTGCTGGTATCGAGCAGGAGAGCAAGCTGCACCAGTTTGTAGTCCGACGGGCACTGTCCCTTGATGGGCCTCAGGTTGTCATACTCCTGCGCATACTTCGCGAATGTCTTTTTCAGCGATTGGTCGCGAATTGGCTGCACTTCGGAACGTCCGGCTTCGGTTACGGTTTTCGCTTCGAGGATGGCGTTGCCAGGAAGCACCGTGGACGCCAGCAGCAGTGAGATCAGTTGTTTTTTCATCGGGGGATCTTGGTATAGAGTTGGAAAAAGCCACTACTCTTTTTGACGATGGTATGAATGGCCTCTTGTGCCAGCACTCAAAAAAACAGAACAACCGTGAAGGCAACGTTTTCAGCCTCCGCCAATGCCGCCATAGCGGATTCCGGCCAGCGCGGTCATCTCCTGCTTCCAGCTTACCAGATCGGAGACGGTGAAGCGATTGAGGTGATTGTGGCCGCAGGCTCTTGCCATGACCTGCATCATGGCGACCGAGTTGCGCAGGAAGCGGTAAACCCGTTGTGCGGCGTGGTCGATCTGGAGGCGCTGGCGAAGTTCGGGGTTTTGCGTCGCGACGCCGACGGGGCAGTGGTTGTTGTGGCAGGCGCGCATTCCGAGGCATCCCGCGGCCTGAATCGCCGCGTTGCCGAGAGCGACGGCATCCGCTCCGAGGGCGAGCGCCTTGATGAAGTCGGACTCGGTGCGCAAACCGCCGGTGATGACGAGGCTGATATGGTTGGCGGCGCTGTTGTCGAGATGCCGCCGCGCCCGCGCAAGAGCCGGAATGGTCGGCACGGAGATATTGTTTTTCAGCAGGTTCGGCGACGCGCCGGTTCCGCCGCCACGTCCGTCGAGGATGACGTAGTCCGCACACGCTTCGATGGCGAAGTCGAGGTCGGCCTCGATGTGCTGCGCCGAGAGCTTGAAGCCGACTGGAATGCCGCCAGTCGCCTCCCGGATGCGTTCGGCCCGTTCTGCGAACTCTTCCGGCGTGCGCAGATTGCGGAAGTGCGACGGGGCATGGGCATCGCGATGCGGTTCGAGGCCGCGAACGCGGGCAATCTCTTCGGTGACTTTGTCGGCGGGCAGCAATCCGCCCACGCCGGTTTTGGCGGCCTGCCCGGCCTTGAAATGGAACGCCTGGCAGCGCTTGACCTGCTCGATGTCGAAGCCAAACTCCGCAGGCGCAAGCTCGTAGAAGTAGCGGGAGTTCTCGGCCCGCTCCGCTTCGAGCATCCCGCCTTCGCCGGAGCAGATGCCGGTTCCGGCCAGTTCGGCCCCTCGTGCCAGTGCGATCTTGACCTCACGACTGAGCGCCCCGTAGCTCATATCGGTCACCAGCAGGGGAATTTCGAGGCGGAGAGGCCTCTTGGCGCGAGGCCCGATGACCACTTCGGTTCCCACATGAGCATTGTCGTCGAGCGGCTGGACGGCGAGCTGGGCGGTCAGAATCTGGATGTCGTCCCATTTCGGCAGCTGGTCGCCCGGCACGCCCATCGCCGAAACCGCGCCCTGCGGCGAAAAGCTGGCAGGATCGATTTCGGCAAGCTGATGAATGTGACTGTTGTGAGGCTCTTCCGGGGCGCCGTGGATGTCGGCGTAGAGGCCCTGATACGCCTCGCGATCAAAGGGCTGCGGATGAAGACGCGCCCACTCCGCCACCTCGTTTTCATCAACCAGCACCGCGTCGGCTTCCCGGTCGATCCATGCCCGGAACCGGGGCAACGCCTCCTCGTTGTTGTACTCGCTCACGCCGGTATCAAGGCGATAGTCCCAGTGGTGCACGCCGCAGATGAGGTTGTCGCCTTGTACAAAACCATCGGCCATGAGCGCGCCGCGGTGCAGGCAGCGCCCGTAAAGCACCGAGACCTCATCGCCGTAACGGATTACGACGAGGTCAACCTCGCCGACCAGAGCATAGTGTGGTTTTCTGCCTTTGAGTTCGCTCCATGTAGCGACCTTGACCTGCTTCGGGGATGCGCTGTGACTCATTTCAGTTTTGGACTGGTTGCCTGTGCTTTTTCTTTTAAAACTAACCCGGCTTCACCAACGGTTACTGGCTTTTGTGCAGATACCTGAAGGTGATTTCGCGCCACCGTTCCGACGCCATGATGTCGAGCAGATTCCGGTTCAGGGCTTCCCGTTGTACGCTGCCTTCCGGCAGGGCGATGGCGTAGTATTCGGGGCGGAACACGCGATCGACGATGGTGATGCCATTCACTTCACCCGAGGTGACGAGATAACGCATGATCGGTTCGTCGAACACAACGGCATCGATCTTCCCCTCTTCGAGAGCGTGGAGCGCCTCCGTAATGGCGGGAAATGGCCGGTACCTGATGGCGGCGTCTTCGAGAAAGCTGCCGCTGCTCGACGCCTGCACCGTGCCGACTTTTTTACCGTACAGGTCATCGACCTCCCGGATGTCGCTTTCGAGGCTGCCGACGGTGAGCACGGTGGTCATGGCCGCCGTAAAGCCGGAGATGACCACCAGTCCGGTGAACATCCAGACCAGCGCAATGAGCCTTCCACCCAGCGTGGCCGGCGCTTTGTCGCCATACCCAACGGTGGTCATGGTCACGGCGGCCCACCAGAACCCTGCCCCGATCCCCTGCGTGGGCGTGCCGCCGAACTGTTCGGGATTCTTCCTGCGCTCGAAAAGCCAGACCAGCACCCCCGAAACAAGCAGCAGCATCGACAGCGCGGCAAGCACCCGGAGAAAGGCCGGAGAAAAAAGCCGGCCGATGATATGCAGCCAGCTTGACTCCTTTTCCCTGACGGCAATGGCCAGACCCGAGTGGAAATAGGGATAGGAATAATCGAGCAGACGCTCGCGCTCGGCGGTCATGGTGATGGCTGAAGCTGCCGCATCGACCGCTCCTCGCTCGACGGCTTCGAGCATTCCGGTGAGCGACATCTCGCGGATGGTGAGCTTGCGCTGCTGCTTTTCGGCAATCGCGCGCATGAGGTCGATGGAGATGCCCTCCCACTTCCCCTTGTCGTTTTTCATGGCAAACGGCGGCGATTGTTTCGTGGCTACCACCAGCTCATCTTCGGCGGCGATGGCCGTCAACGAACCGGAAAACGAGCAAAGAAGAAGGGCGATAAAGAGGCGGGTGATCGCCTGCCACGACGATAGCCGACAGCGGCCAGCTCGTCCGGAACAAGAGAGGGAGAAGAATGAGGTCGTATGATACACGTTTTGCATGTCCTCCTGCTGCCGATGGCTTTGAAAGCGAATCGGATTGTCGGTATTCGAGGCGGCCCTCAGCCCAAGCCCATTGCCTCAGCCGGGTTACGCCGACCGGATAAGGTGAACGTCCTGCTGGGGAAAGGGAATCGAGAGGCCGTTAGCGTCCAGCGCCTCCTTGAACTGTTTGGTCAGATCGAACTTGACGCCCCAGTAGTCTCCGGACACAACCCAAACGCGAACCGTGATGTTGACAGAACTGTTGGCAAGCTCGCTGACCACGACCTGCGGAGCAGGCTCCGCATGAATGCGCTTGTCGCCACCGATAACGCCGTTGATAACCGAAAAGGCTTTGTCGATGTTGTCGCTGTAGGAAATGCCGAGCAGAAAATCGACGCGCCGGGTTTCGTGATACGAATAATTGACGATCGAGCCGCTCCACACCTCGCTGTTCGGCAGAATGATCTGGACGTTGTCCGGCGTGGCAAGCTCCGTGGTGAACAGCGAAACGTTTTTAACCGTGCCCGCCTTGCCGGCCACTTCGATATACTGGCCGGTGCGGAACGGCCTGAAGAAAATCAGCATGACACCGGAGGCAATGTTAGAGAGCGTTCCCTGCAACGCCAGGCCGATGGCAAGACCGGCGGAGGCCAGCACCGCCAGAAGGCTCGCAGTCTGCACGCCGATCTGGTTGAGCACGGTGATCACCGTGACGGCGATGATACTGTAGCGCGCAAGGCTTCCGAAGAAATGCACCAGCATCTCGTCGAGCCCCTCCTTCCGGTTCAGCATCGCAACAAGGCGATTACTCAGGAAGGTCGAAAGTCTCATACCGACCACAAGAATGACAAGGCCGACCAGCAGCTTGATTCCGAAGGTTGATACGTAATGCACAAGAAGATTGAAATTCACTTCATTCATTACAATGAGTTTTTAATGAAAAGCATCAGGAAAGCTCAGAGGCGGTTTGAAGCCGCCTCCGGGAAATGCCGCCAGATGCTATTTGACAAATCTGATAAACTGCTTCTGCTGCTTGGCAACCTTGCCGCCCATCACCTCGGCCACGACGCCGCCGAACATTTTGCCCATCAGCCCGGCATTCATGGCGCCGACATAGGTTTGTCCATCAGCTTTCTGATAGACGCTGATCGTGCAGGGCATCATAACCGAAACAACCTTGGTGTCGTCACCCTTCAGAATGTTGAAGGCGTGGTCTGCCTGGCAGAGGTTGACCAGCCTCACCGGCGGAAGATCGCCGCCACCATGTTTTTTCACCGATTGATCGATCGGCATGACGTTGACAACCACCCAGCCTTCGTCTACCGCATTTTTCTTGATGGTGGCAACGGTCTCTTCAACTCCGTAAGGGCTCTGGTACTCCTTCAGCATCATCCCCGGCATCATCATCCACCCCGCGCCAGCGGTGAGAAGAATGCCGACGACAACCCCGATTAACAGACTGCGAATATTCATCATGTCCTCCTGTTTGTTTTGGATTGCTTAACGGCGACAACATGACGGGACAGTGGCGGCAAGGAGTCTCTCGATGCAGCAGGTCATGCGTGAAGGGGCGCTTTGCATCGGCTGGATGGTGATGGACAAACACTGGATAACCACTATCACCGCAAGCAAGTTAACATTCTTTCACTGCATGGTCAATAAAACACCCGGACTGCGCTGGTGACCGAAGGGCTGAGCTGGGGAAAAATTCGCCGACGGTTCTGCCCGAAAACCTTGCCTTACCAAGCCAAAAGTGTAACTTTCAAGACATTTTCCGAACCCCCCTTGGCGGGCTCATCTCAACCTATTCATAGCAATCCGGATGCCCTCTTCTCTGCATATCTATAATTCGCTTACCCGCAAGAAAGAACCTTTTGAACCCATCCAGCCCGGTCTGGCAACGATCTACGTGTGCGGCCCGACCGTGTACGGCCACGCCCACCTCGGCCACGCCAAAAGCTACGTATCATTCGACGTGGTGGTGCGCTGGCTGCGTCATGTCGGCGAGCAGCAGGGCTACAAGGTGCGGTACGTGCAGAACATTACAGACGTTGGCCACCTGACCGATGACGCCGACGAGGGGGAGGACAAGATCCAGAAGCAGGCGCGTCAGGAGCGCATCGAGCCGATGGAGGTGGCGCAGTTCTACACCCGCAGCTTTTACGAGGATATGGACCGGCTCGGCGTCGAGCGCCCAAACATCGCGCCGACGGCAACCGGCCACATCCCGGAGCAGATCGCGCTGGTCGAGCGGCTTGTCGAAACCGGCCACGCCTACGAATCCAACGGTAACGTCTATTTCGATGTCAACTCGTTCGCCGGGTATGGCAAGCTCTCCGGGCGGACTGATCAGGAGGCGTTGCAGTCGGGCGGACGCGTCGCGGAGCGAAGCGACAAGCGCAACCCCTCGGACTTCGCGCTCTGGAAAAAGGCCGAGCCAAGTCACATCATGAAGTGGCAATCGCCGTGGGGCGAGGGCTACCCCGGCTGGCATCTGGAGTGCTCTGCAATGGCCATGAAGTACCTTGGCGACACCATCGACATCCACGGCGGTGGCATGGAGAACAAGTTCCCGCACCACGACTGCGAAATCGCCCAGTCCGAAGCGGCCACGGGCAAGCCCTTCGTGCGCTACTGGATGCACAACAACATGGTGACGGTCGATGGCGTCAAGATGGGCAAGTCGCTCAAGAACTTCGTGAACCTCAAGGAGTTGTTCGGCACGTTCGACCCGCTGGTCATCCGCTTCTTCATCCTGCAATCGCACTACCGCTCTCCGCTCGACTTCTCCGAAGCGGCCATCAAGGCCTCGCAGTCCGGCTTCGAAAAGTTGCAGGAAACGTACAAGCGATTGGTAGAGTCGGCGGAGGACAAGGGCCAGCTCGAAGTGGCAACGTTCGAGCAGAAAATCACCGACGCGCTCAACGACGACTTCAACACGCCGGTCGCCATTGCCGTGCTTTTCGAGTTCATCAAAGCGCTCAACGGCGCGCTCGACAAAGGCGGGCTTGACGCTGCATCGAAAGCCGCCGCTCTGGCGCTTCTCGCCACTTACGCCGGAGAGGTGCTCGGCATCCTGAAAAGTCGCAACGAACTGTTGGCCGGAGAGAGCGGCGAAAGCGCACAGACGCTCGACGACGTGATGCAGGTGCTGCTCGAACTGCGCAAAGAAGCCAGAGCAAACAAGGATTTCGCCACCAGCGACAAAATCCGCGACCTGCTCATGGAACGAGGCATCGAAGTCAAGGACACCAAGGAAGGCGCAACCTGGACAAAGAAAAAAGCCTGAACTAAAAAAGCCGGAGCACTCAACCTCCGGCTTTTTCATTTATGCTGTGACATTTTGCCCCGGCTCTCCCACATTCAGGAGGGCTTCAGCCCAACGGATATTCATCTCCTCTTACATTCATGTTGCCCCGGCTTTCAAGCCGGGGAGCGGGTCAGCGCCTCATAAAAACTTGTCCAGCCCCTCCTCGCGCCTCATCACCTCAACAGCCTTGGCAACATCACCCGACTGCCCCTTTCGACAGATCAGCAGCGCATCGGGCGTATCGATCACGATGATGTCGTCCACGCCGATGGTCACCACTGCCTTGCCGTGAGGCTTGCGGACGAAGACCTGGTTCGAATCGATCATGATCGCCTCGCTGCCGTCCATATCGCGACCTTCGAGGCCGAGTCCCACCTTGATCACCTCGTCCCAGCATCCCAGATCGGTCCACCCGAAATCACCGGCCAGCATGTAGACCTTTTCGGCCTTTTCCATAATGCCGTAAGCGATCGAAACCGGATGAACCCAACTATAGACATCCTCGATAACCGACTCCTGCCGATCGGTTCCGATGAAGGCATGCACGTTCTGCATGTCTTCGTACAGGTCGGGCAACGAGCGGCGGAACTCCCGGTTGATGTCATCAACGTGCCAAATCAAGACCCCGCTGTTCCACCAGAAGTCACAGCTTTGCAGAAACTGTTCGGCGGTGGCAATGTCAGGCTTTTCGGCAAAGGTTTTTACCCGAAACAGGGGAATGTCGTCATCATCTGTCTCATCCTCCATCATGACCGACGCTTCCACCTGAATATAGCCGTAGCGCGTCTCAGGCCGATCCGGCTTGATGCCGATGGTGATCAGCCCCTGTTTTTCCCGCGCCATGCAAATTCCCTTCTCGACGGTTTCCAGAAAGCGCCCCTCATTGTGCACGAGGTGGTCAGCCGGAAGCACGACAGTCACGGCATCGGGATTGCGTTTCCGGATGAAGGTGGTCGCCAGGGCGATACAGGTAGCCGTATCCCTGATGGTGGGTTCGATGATGATGTTGTCGGCATCGAAATCGGGTAGCGAGTCGAGCACAAGACGCCAGTGCTGCTTGCTGGTGATGATGAGGATGTTCTCTTTCCTGACGATGCGGGCAATCCGCTCGACGGTTTTGCGGATCATGGTTCCGCCATCAAAAAAATGGAGAAACTGCTTGGGATAGCGCTTGCGCGAAAGCGGCCAGAGCTTGCTGCCTATGCCCCCAGCCATGACCACGGCATAGACATGGCTGCAGAAATTCTTTGTCGTGCCCATACTTTTCTTTCTCTACCTTCGAGCCCTCACCGTCATGATTCCGGCAACAGCCGATTCAGCTCCCGATGAGATGCCCGTCATTCTGTACAGACGAATCGTTTAATGATTGTATTTATAATGTACAATAAATTTGGATGCTCATCTTTTTTCCGGTGCCCACCGAATTGCCGCTGTCACTCTTATCGTTACAATAACGCATGAGCGCTCTTGCCATTACCGGCAAAATCGCTTTCTTTTCTGATGGAGTCTTTTTTCATAGCACCAGAGAACGATACGTCATGCCGAACGACCTACAACTTTTAGAAAGACTTTGCCGTGAACATGGCATTCCTGCTGAAAAAAACGCCCTGAAACTGCTGGTGCGCTACACAGAGCTGCTCGAAGAGTGGAACCACAAAGTGAACCTTATCAGCCGCAAGGAGGATGCGCCGGTCATCGTCAAGCACGTATTCCACTCGATGCTCATCAGCCGCATTCACGACTTCAAGCCTGGAGAAAAAGTGCTTGATCTGGGTACCGGAGGTGGCCTGCCCGGCATTCCGCTGGCCATTCTTTTTCCCGAAACCTCATTTCTGCTCGTTGATTCAACCGGCAAGAAAATCGCCGCCTGCAAGGCGATGATCAAAGAGCTCGGGCTCGGTAATGTGATGGCGGTTCATTCGAGAGTGGAGGAGCTGCGGGGAGTGATTTTCGATACAGTGCTCAGTAGGCAGGTGGCGCCGCTTGAAGAGCTTTGCAGCTACTGCACAACGTTGCTGAAACGTGATGGCGTGCTGATCTGCCTGAAGGGTGGAAAACTTGACGAGGAGATTGCAAAAGCCGTGATGGCACGGGAGAAGCATTTCGGGTTCCCGGCCTCGGTTGACCGGCTGCCGATTGAAGAGATCGATCCGCTCTTCTCTGAAAAGCAGATAGTCATCGCCCGCTGGTGATCTTGCTGATCCTGCGAACGATGACTACCGTGTTTCTGTACCGAGTACTGTATGCTGACCGAACCGTTACTCTGCCGATTCGCCGCCCTCTTTTTCAGTCTCGGCTTTCTTCGAACCTTTGACGCGCTTTGCACGATCCTGCTTGGCTGCCGTCGATGCCGCTGCCGGAGCCTCGGCAAAGTCTACCAGCTCGATAACCGCCATCTTGGCTGCATCGCCGAAGCGCGGTGCGAGCTTGATGATGCGGGTGTAACCGCCATTACGCGAGCCGATGCGTCCTACGATTTCCTCGAACAGCTCCTGAACAGCTTCCTTGTTGCGAAGGGCGCTGAAGATTTCACGCTGTGCATGGTGGGTGCCCTTGCGCGCCTTGGTGATGATCTTCTCGACAACCTTGCGGGTTTCCTTGGCTTTCGCTTCGGTGGTTTCGATACGCTTGTGGATCAGCAACTGCGTCGAAAGATTCGACAGGGTAGCTTTTCTATGGGCGGTCGTTCTCCCGAGTTTCCTTGCTGGCTTTACTTTACGCATTTCTTGTTTCCGCTCTCATTGATTTCTAATGTACTATTGGCCTGCGTTCACCCTTTCATCTGGTAACGGGTGATATCCATCCCGAACTTGAGCCCCTCTTTTTCAAGGGCCTCTCTCAACTCTGTCAAAGACTTCTTGCCGAAGTTCTTGTAGTTCAACAGCTCATCTTCCCTTCTGGAAACCAGATCAGCGAGCGTGTCGATTTCAGCAAGCCTCAGGCAGTTGTGCGAACGAACCGAAAGGTCGAGATCCTCGATCTTGGTCTGGAGCTTTTTGCGCATGTTCTCGAACTCTTCGTCGAGCTGCTTGTACTCCTCTTCAGCATACTCCTCTTCGGTCGGCGAGAAGTTCGCAAAGAAGGTGACGTGATCGTTGATGATCCTGCCGGCAAGGCTGATGGCGTCGTCGGGAGAGATTGATCCGTCGGTCTCAACATCGAGAATCATCTTTTCGTAGTCGGTCTTCTGCCCGACACGGGTGTTCTCGACGGTCAGTTTGACGTTCTTGATCGGTGTATAAATCGAGTCGATGGCGATGAAGCCGATCGGCATTCCGTCGCTGCGATTCTCTTCGGCGGGCACATAACCACGACCGCGGCCGATATAAATATCGATCGTCACGGCAGCCTCAGAGTTGATCGTCGCGATATGCAGATCCTTGTTGAGCACCTCGAATTCACCTTCCTGTGCGACGATGTCGCCGGCAAGGAAATCTTTAGGCCCCGCAAGGGTCAGAGTCGTTTTGCAGCTGCGCTTGCAGTTCGACTTGAAGCGCACTTTTTTCAGATTGAGTACAATCTCGGGCACATCCTCGCGAACGCCGTCGATCGTTGAAAACTCGTGAAACACACCATCGATCTTGATCCCGGTGATTGCTGTTCCGGGAAGAGAGGCAAGCAGAACCCTTCTCATGGCATTGCCCAGCGTAACTCCGTATCCCCTCTCCAGCGGCTGGGCTATGAATCGCCCGAAGCTGCCGGTGTGGGTCGCTTCGTCCACATCGATCTTTGCAGGCATCTGCATCTGATATATCATAGTCTTGCTTCCTTAGGAATTCAAAAAGATCACTTGGAGTACAACTCGACGACAAGCTGTTCATTGAACGGTTCCTGTACGGCTTCGCGCTCAGGAATAGCCAGGAACACCGCTTTGCGGTTCGCTTTGTCAACCTGGATCCACTCGGGAATCCTTGACTCGGCAGCCTTGTTGAGCGAATCGGCTACGGCATCGAGATTGCGGCTCTTCTGCCTGAACTCGATCTGATCGCCAGGTGATACCAGGAATGAAGGAATGTTGACCTTCTTGCCGTTGACCAGCATGTGACCGTGCGTAACAAGCTGACGGGCACCGGCGCGAGACGGCGAGAAACCGCAGCGATAGACCACGTTGTCGAAACGGCGTTCGAGCATCTTCACCAGGTTGTCACCGGTAACGCCGCGCTGGGCGACAGCCTTCTTGTAGTAAATCCTGAACTGCTTTTCGAGAACACCATAAAGATATTTCATCTTCTGCTTTTCTCTGAGCTGCAGCGCATATTCCGACACCTTGCCCCTGCGGGACTGGCCGTGCTCACCCGGAGCGTACGGGCGTCTTTCGAGATATTTTTCAGCCTTGGGAGAAAGAGCTATTCCCAGCCTGCGTGAAACCTTGGTAATTGAGCCTCTGAATCGTGCCATAGCAATTGCTTCATTGAAAATTCTTAATTATAACCATCAGACCCTTCTGCGCTTGGGAGGCCTGCAACCGTTATGCGGAAGCGGCGTAATATCGCGAATGGAGCGCACCTCCAGACCGACTCCCTGAAGCGCCCTGATGGCAGCATCACGACCGGAACCAGGTCCTTTGATAAGCACGTCAACATAACGCATACCAAGATCGTAGGCCTCTTTGGCTGCCGCCTCGGAAGTCACCTGCGATGCATACGGGGTATTTTTCTTGGAGCCCCTGAAGCCATTTTTGCCTGCGCTCGACCAGGAAACCGTATTACCGAGCGTATCGGTGATGGTCACCATGATGTTGTTGAACGATGCCTTGATATGGACGGTACCTTCCGGGGTAACCTTGACTTTCTTTTTTTTCCTGCTCGCTGTTGCCATGAGTCTGTCGGTATTTTATCTCTCTTGTTGCTTGATTGCTCCGCTCGTTACTTCTTGCCGGCCTTCTTCTTGCCTGCAACCGTCTTGCGCTTGCCTTTCCTGGTTCTCGCATTGGTGCGGGTACGCTGACCACGAGCCGGCAGGGAACGCCTGTGACGAAGACCACGATAGCATCCGATATCCATGAGGCGCTTGATGGAAAGCTGCTGTTCAGCACGTGCCTCACCCTCGACCGTGTATTCGTTGCCGATGATTTCCCTGATAGCGTGAGCCTCTTCATCGCTCAGCTCTGAAATTTTCTTGTCAGGAGCGACTCCGGCTTTTGCGAGTATGTTTTTGGCGGATGTGTTCCCGATGCCATAAACATAGGTCAACGCGATGACCGCATGTTTGTTCAATGGCAAATTAACCCCAGCTAACCTCATATGTTTTTCTCAAATCTGTTGATTGTTCCTGAAGATCACCCTTGGCGCTGCTTATGGCTTGGATTCACCTTGCAGATCACATACCGTTTTCCTTTGCGCTTGATAATCCTGCAGTGCTCGCAACGTTTTTTGATAGACGAATAAACTTTCATGGTAAACCCCACATGTATAATTGTCCGGTCTGTCCAAAATATGAAAAGGCATGTAATGTAATCAAAACACACCAAACAATCAACCGGATGAAGGCCAAATATTTTCTTTTTTATTTATAACGGTAGGTAATTCTACCTTTGCTCAGGTCGTAAGGCGAAATCTGAACCTTCACCTTGTCACCGGGCAGAATCCGGATGTAGTGCATCCGGATCTTTCCCGAAACGTGCGCAAGCACTTCGAGACCGTTTTCGAGCTTGACCCTGAACTGCGCGTTCGGAAGCGCTTCCAGAATTTCGCCTTCTACCTCAATTGATTCTTCCTTGGCCACTGTCTCTCTCCGCTTTTCTTCAGTTCGTTATAAATAGTGCTCTCTGTTGCTTACCGGGTCAGAATTTCGGCAGGGCCGTCACCGATGGCGATGGTGTGCTCGAAATGGGCTGACGGCTTGCCGTCTTCGGTTACAGCAACCCAGGCGCCTCGTTTACTGACCGCACGTCGAGAGCGGCCAAGGGCAATCATCGGCTCGATGGCCAGCGTCATTCCCTTGCGCAACTTCACACCGGTATGCGGCCGTCCATAATTCGGAACGGCAGGGTCCTCATGCAGTTCGCTGCCGATTCCATGGCCGACCATGTTCTCGATCACACTGTAATTGAACGAGCGCGCATGCTTCTCGATGGCCGCCGAAATGTCGTGCAGACGGTTGCCTGCAACGGCCTGCTCAATACCGCGATAGAGGCATTCGCGCGTCACATCGACAAGCTGCTGAACCTCGGGGGCGATCTCTCCAACCACAAACGTTCGGGCAGAATCGCCGTGGTAACCGCTTTTGTAAGCTCCGCAATCGACCGAAACGATCTCACCTTCCTGAATCACACGCTTGTCGCTCGGCACGCCATGCACAACCTCTTCATTGATCGAGACGCACAGGGTGGCCGGGTAAGGCGTCACATTGGGCTCGCCTTTCGGCGCGTAATTCAGAAAACTCGGCACGGCCTGATGATCGCGAATGAACTGCTCGGCAAGCTCGTCGAGCCGCTTGGTCGTCATACCTGGAGCAATTTCCTCTTCGAGCATGTCGAGAACGCGACCGACGATTTCGCCAGCCTCGCGCATCAACCCGATTTCACGCTCGCTTTTGATGGTGATCATCGACGCCCCCGAGCCTTCGCGGTCTTCATGAACCCGTCGTAGTGGCGCATCATCAGATGGCTTTCGACCTGCTGAAGCGTGTCGAGGCCGACGCTGACAATAATGAGCAAGCTGGTGCCACCGAAAAACTGGGCGAAACCGGGCGTCACGTTTCCGAACTTGGTCAGAAAGGTTGGCAACACAGCAATCACAGCCAAAGCGATAGCGCCAGGCAGCGTGATTCGGGTAAGGATATTGTCGATAAACTCTTCGGTACTCTTACCGGGGCGAACACCGGGAATGAATCCCCCCTGACGACGCATGGTATCAGCAACCTCTTTCGGATTGAACGCGATAGCCGTATAGAAGTAGGTGAAGAACACGATCATGAGACCAAAGATAATGGCGTACCACCACGAATCGTAGGCAAATGCCGAAGCGATCTTCTGCATGGCCTCACTTTCGGGGAAGAACGACAGGAAGGTGCTCGGCAGGAACATGATCGACTGCGCGAAGATGATCGGCATAACACCGGCCGTATTGACCTTCATCGGAATGTACTGCGTGCCGCCACCGTAAACCTTGCGGCCAACGACGCGCTTGGCGTGCTGTACCGGAATTCTTCTCGTCGCTACGGTCAGCAACACCACGATCGCTACGATTGCCGCCATGAGCCCCATGATAACGATCTCGACAATCCAGTTCTTGCTGCCAAACGAAACAGACTGAATTTCAGCCACAAGCGACTGCGGGAACCTGGCAAGGATACCGATCATGATGATCAGCGAAATACCGTTACCAATGCCACGCTCGGTAATCAGCTCACCAAGCCACATGATGAACACAGTGCTGGCGGTCAGAATAACGATGGCCGTGATGGTAAAGAAAATGCTCGGATCGGGAACAACCACCTTGCCGAACGATGAAGGGCTCGACAGGTTGACGCTGACGCCCCATGCCTGGAGAAACGCCAAAAGAACCGTACCGTAACGGGTATATTGATTGATTTTCTGTCGTCCCTCTTCGCCCTCCTGCTGCAACTTCTGCACGAACGGCGTCACCGCTCCAAGAAGCTGAATGATGATCGATGCCGAAATGTACGGCATGATACCGAGCGAAAAGATCGAGGCGCGTGCAAAC
This sequence comes from Chlorobaculum parvum NCIB 8327, assembly GCF_000020505.1. Classification (NCBI taxonomy): domain Bacteria; kingdom Pseudomonadati; phylum Chlorobiota; class Chlorobiia; order Chlorobiales; family Chlorobiaceae; genus Chlorobaculum; species Chlorobaculum parvum. The sequence continues at coordinate 199,492 of NC_011027.1, read as the reverse complement.
GCGCCTCCGACAAACAGGTCAAACAGACCGAAAAGGTCATTGGAGTGTGACGTGGTCGCACTCGCAATTGCTGCGGCGTCAACCCCCGGAATGGTGATATGCGATCCCAGCCTGTACACAAACAGTAGCAGGAGGGTATAGAGGATCCGCTGCCTTAACTCAGGGATTTTGTTAATATTCCGAATGCTCTCATTAAGCTTCATGGCAGCTCATTCCGTGGTTCACGACTTGTCCGACTTCTTTTTTTTCTTCAACACCGGGGCTTTGGGAGTCAAAAGAGCCTCTTCGAACGGCAGGCCATTGACCTTTGAAGCCTCCTCAAGCGTACGGTAAGCAGTGACGGTCTTGCCACCAGCCTTTTCGATCTTTTCCACAGCACTCTTGCTGAAGAAATGAGCCGTGATGGTTACCGCGGACTCAAACTCACCGTTGCCAAGAATCTTGAAGTAGTCCTGATTGCTGGCGTTGCAGAGATGCTTGAGATCAAGCACACTGATTTCTTCACCAACAAGCCCCTTCTCGATCCACATCTGAATCTGGGCAAGGTTGACGCATGCGACAGACTTCTTGTTTGGCGGCGTGAAACCGAACTTCGGAAGCCTTCTGTACATAGGCATCTGTCCGCCTTCAGTGACCGGACGCGTATAACCGCTCCTCGACTGCTGTCCCTTGTTACCCTTGCCGGCAGTAGTACCGTTGCCTGAACCGGGTCCGCGACCGACCCTTTTTCTTCCCTTGACTGCACCTTTAGCAGGGCGGAGTGAACTTAAATCCATTGTTTGAATTCCCGACTATCTTTAGTGATTCTTCTTAAAGCTCTTCAACCTTGACAAGGTGCTGGACGACGCGAATCTGCCCTCTGGAGCAGGGGTTGTCCTTGATCTGAACCTTGTGGTTCGGCCGTCCGAGGCCGAGAGCCTTGATCGTTGCCTTCTGCTTCTTGGTGCCACCGATAACGCTGCGCACCTGGGTAACCTGTAACATTTTCTCACTCATGCTCGCCACTCCTTTTTAGCTTTCGTATACCTCTTGCAGGGTCTTCGAGCGGCGCTCTGCCACATCGTTGGCATCGGAGATGCTCTGGAGACCCTTGATGGCTGCCTTGACCACGTTGTGCGGGTTGGAGGAGCCGAGAGACTTGGTCAGGATGTCATGGATACCGGCCATTTCAAGCACGGCCCTGACAGCGCCGCCAGCGATCAGACCCGTACCGGGCGTCGCAGGCTTCATCAAAACTTTAGCTGATCCGTATTTGGCGACGATCGGGTGAGGAATGGTTCCCTTGACAATCGGCACCTTGATGACGTTCTTTTTGCCATCTTCAACGCCCTTGGCGATAGCATCCTGAACTTCATTGGCTTTTCCGAGCCCGTATCCGACATGGCCTTCCTTGTCACCGACAACGACAATAGCGTTGAAACCGAAGCGCTTACCACCTTTGACAACCTTGGCGGTTCTGTTGATGTGCACCAGCTTCTCTTTCAGATTCAACTCACCGGGCTTGATATTCCTGGCAGATTTTTTCGACATGTACGTTCTCTTTGAAAAGTTTTAAAAGATCAGGCCAGCTTCACGTGCGCCGTCGGCCAGAGCCTTGATGCGACCGTGGTAGCGGAATCCGTTCCTGTCGAAAACGACATTGGAAATACCCTGGGCAATCGCCTTTTCAGCAAGCTGCTTGCCTACTGCGGCACTCCTCTCGGATTTGGATCCCTGAAGACCTGCATTGTCTTTGGACATGGTCGATACCGCCATGAGTGTCTTGCCACTCTCATCGTCGATCAATTGCGCATAGATCTGCGAAAGACTCCTGTACACGCACAGCCTTGGTCTTGTTGCGTTGCCATGCACCGTAGCCCTGCTTCTTGCCTTGATTTTCTGCCTGCGGGCAGCTTTATCGATTTGGCTCATTATCTCTAACCGTATAAATGTTTGTTACCTGACTTTTTCCGATCCTCGGCACGGCCGACTTACTTACCGGCAGCCTTGCCTTCCTTGCGGCGAATAACCTCACCTTCGTACTTGATACCCTTGCCGCGATACGGTTCCGGCTTCCTGAAGGAGCGGATCTTTGCAGCGATCTGGCCAACCAGAGCCTTGTCAATACCGCTGACAAGAATGACGGTCGGTTCGGGCACCTCGATTTTGATTTCGGCAGGAGCCTGGAAGTAGATCATGTGCGAGAATCCGACGGTCAGCGCAAGCAGATCGCCCTTGAGTTCAGCGCGATAACCGACGCCGGACATTTCGAGCTTGCGGGTAAACCCTTTGGTCACACCTTCAACCATATTGTTGACCAGCATGCGGTACAAGCCGTGCATGGCTCGCGAACGTTTGCTGTCATCAATTCTCTGCACGGTCACGGCGCCATCTTCAACCGTAACGATAACCTCATCAACCAGAGCCTGCGAAAGCGAACCCTTCGGACCGGTTACGTTGATCATCTTGTCCTTGACCTCGACCTTAGCCTGATCAGCAAGCTGGATCGGCATTTTTCCTATTCTTGACATGGTAAACTGATGCTCTTTGGCTTAGAAAATTTTAATAAATACGGAACAGCACCTCACCGCCGACGTTCTGCTCGCGTGCCTCCTTGTCGGTCAGAATACCCTTCGAGGTCGAAAGGATGAACAGACCGAGACCGCCAAGGTATCGTTTGATATCCTTGCCCTGATAGACTCTGCGGCCAGGAGAGCTGACCCTCGAAATCTCCTTGATGGCATGCCGTCCGTCAGCCGTGTATTTCAGCTCGACGCGGATGAACGGGAACTTGTCGGCTTCGGTTTTGATCACCGTGTAGTTCTGGATGTATCCCTTTTCGACCAGCAGTTTCGAGAGATTCTCGCGGACGCGGGTATAAGGAATATCGGTCGTCTTGTTTTTTGCGCTCCCGGCATTTCTGATGCGGGTGATGAAATCGGCTATGGAATCCGTTACGGGCATGGCTCTAACAATTGGTTACTTTCGTAAATGATCAGACATCTATCTATCGATCCCGGTGGCGCGCTTACCAGCTCGCCTTTCTGACGCCGGGAAGCTTGCCTTCGAGTGCCAGCTTGCGGAACATGTTCCTGCACAGGCCGAACTTCTCGTAGTTACCGCGACCGCGACCGGTCAGGACGCAGCGGTTGCGCACTCTCGTGGCGGAACTGTCTCGGGGAAGCTTGCGAAGGGCTTCGTAATCGCCGGCTTTTTTCAGCTCTTCACGTTTTGCCGCATACTTCTCGACAAGCTCTTTCCTTCTTTCGTTACGTGCAATGATGCTTTTCCTTGCCATCTTGGTTCGTGCTTTGTTTGTTTAGTTCTTCTTTTTGAAGGGCATGCCGAGCAGGGTGAGAAGCTCGTGGGCCTCCTCATCCGTTTTTGCCGACGTGACAAAACTGATGTCCATGCCGTTGATTCTCGGCACCTTGTCGATGTCGATTTCCGGGAAAATGATCTGTTCGCGGATACCTGCGTTATAGTTACCGCGACCGTCGAAGCTCGTGTCGCTCAGACCGCGGAAGTCGCGGATACGAGGCACGGCAACCGTCACGAAACGATCGAGGAATTCGTACATCATCTTGCGACGGAGGGTAACGCGGCAGCCGATTGCCTGGCCTTCACGAAGCTTGAAGTTCGAGATAGCTTTCTTGGCTTTGCGAATCTGCGGCTTCTGGCCGGTGATCTGGCCGAGCTCCTGCATGGCGGTTTCGAGCAGCTTGGGCTCCTGGGCGGCTTCGCCCACACCGATGTTCACCGCGATCTTTTCGAGGCGGGGAACCATCATGATATTCTCGTATTTGAATCGCTCCATCATCTTCGGAACGACGGTCTCCTTGTAGTAGACCTCAAGGCGAGCAGGCATAGCTACTTCCTGCTCCGCATTCTCTTTTTTAGACATCTTTGCTTGTACTTTTTACACAGGATGGTCTTGGTCATCCTGCCTTTTAATGAAATCTCAGTCAGCTCTTCTTGACGTTCGACGCATGAATCGGAAACTCGCGCTCGATGATCGAGCCCTGAGGCGAAGTCTGGGTCGGGCGCATATGGCGCTTGCGAATATTGACGCCTTCGACGATCACGCGACCTTTCTGCGGGAAGACTTTCAGAACCTTGCCCGACTTGCCCTTGTCGTTACCGGCAATGACAACGACATCATCATTCTTCTTGACGTGGAGCTTGATCTTTTTAATGCCTGTTTTCATGGTTGACCTGTATGATATTATTCATGAACCTGAGCGGGAGACGGGACTCGAACCCGCGACCAACAGCTTGGAAGGCTGTGACTCTACCAGCTGAGTTACTCCCGCTGATCGCTCCCTCAGAGAACCTCGGGAGCCAGCGATACGATCTTCATATACCTTTTGTCGCGAAGCTCGCGAGCGACCGGCCCGAAAATACGAGTGCCTCTCGGCTCGCCCTGAGCGTTGAGCAGCACAACGGCATTCTCATCGAACCTGATGTAGGAACCGTCCTTACGACGCTGCTCCTTGGCGCAACGCACGACAACAGCCTTACAAACATCTTTTTTCTTGACGACGCCGTTCGGAACCGCTGCCTTGACCGTTACCATGATCTGGTCTCCGAGAGCTGCATAACGCCTTCCGGTACCACCGAAGACATGAATGCAACGCACTTTTTTCGCTCCGCTATTATCGGCAACAACCAGATTTGTCTCTTTCTGGATCATCCTGCATTAACCCCTGTTAATTGATAATAAATCGGTTACTTGGCTTTTTCGACGATTTCGACGAGCCTGCAACTCTTGTTTTTGCTGAGCGGCCTGCACTCCATCACGCGAACCACATCGCCCACACCAGCTTCGTTCTTTTCGTCATGGGCCATCAGGCGAGTCGTCTTCTTGAAGTACTTCTTGTACACCGGATGCTGAACCCTGCGTTCGACCGCAACGACGATTCCCTTATCCATACTGCTGCTTACAACTTTGCCCAACCAGCTCTTTTTACGGCCTCTCGTTTCAGCTCCACTTGACATTGCTGCGTTGTCCATTTTGTTTTATTTCCTGTTGAAACCGGTTATTGATAACTCTGCCGGACGCTGTTGTCAGGCGTTGCTGCTTTCCTGCAGCTCCATCTGCCTGAGCCTGGTCTTCATTCGTGCGATGTCACGCTTCGAATTGCGGAAAACCATCGGATTCTGCGGCGGTTCAATAGCCTTGTGAAAGTTGATATCGGCCAGTCTGTTTTCAAGCTCGTCGATCTTCTCGAGAAGCTCTTTCCTGCTCATAGCCGCTATTTCATAGTTTTTCATAATTCGCACTCTTGGCGGTTAAATTGCACGTTATCCTTCGTAATCGGGCCTGACGATAAACCTGGTCTTGATCGGCAGCTTCTTGGCGGCGAGCCTGAACGCTTCCTGAGCGATCTCACGCGGCACACCGGCAGCTTCGAACATGATGCGGCCTGGCTTGACGACGGCAACCCAGAACTCCGGATTACCTTTACCGGAACCCATTCGGGTTTCTGCAGGCTTCTTGGTGACCGGCTTGTCAGGGAAAATCCTGATCCAGATCTTACCGTCTCTCTTCATATATCGGTTCATGGCGACACGGGCAGCCTCGATCTGACGGCTGGTGATCCATGCCGGCTCCAGAGCTTTCAGGCCGAAGGAGCCAAACGTAACGGCAGTCCCGCGCTGGGCGTTCCCCTTCATGCGGCCACGCTGTGTCTTTCTGTATTGAACCCTCTTTGGCATTAACATACCGGCAACTCCATTCTATTTCGAATTATATGGTATTATAGTCTCGTCAGGCTTTTTTCGCAGCAGGACGGCGGCGGCGTTTCGCACCGCGGCCATCGCCACGGCCTCTGCCACGTGAATCGTTACGACGCTCCTGCATTTTCTTCATCTCTTCCTCTTCGATGGCATCGAGCCTCTGGACGAGCACTTCACCTTTATACACCCAAACTTTGATACCGATGGCACCAGCGATGGTGTGAGCGGTTACACTTGCGTAGTCAACGTTGGCGCGGAGGGTATGAAGCGGAATCTTGCCCTCTTTATACTGCTCGGATCTGGCGATTTCAACACCGCCAAGACGGCCTGCACAGCGAATCCTGATACCTTCGGCACCTGCCCTCATGGCCTGCTGGATCGCCTGTTTCATAGCGCGACGGAAAGAGACGCGATTTTCCAGCTGGTAGGCGATATTCTCACCGATGAGCTGCGCCTCAATTTCGGGCTTGATCACCTCGATCACGTCGATCTTTACCTCTCTGCCGGTGATGCGGGTCAGCTCCTGGGAAAGGTTGTTGATCTCCTCACCCTTGCGACCGACCACGGCGCCTGGACGGGCAGCGTAGATGTTGATCTTGATATGCTTGGTCGTACGCTCGATGACAACCTTGGAAACACCGGCCTTCTCTTTTTTGAGTCTGGCCGAAATGTAGTTACGGATAACCTGATCCTGCTTGATCTTTTCGGCGATAACCGGTCCGTCGTCATACCAGCGGGAGGTCCAGTCCTTGATGATTCCCAGTCTGAATCCGGTTGGATTTACTTTCTGACCCAATGCTATCTCCTTGTTTATTTGGTTACCGGTGTCTTGACCTTGTCAACGATGATCGTCAGGTGGTTCGAACGCTTGCGAATCCTGTATGCACGACCCATCGGTGCGGGCAGAAGTCCTTTTGAGCGAAGGTCCTTCATCGACGAAAACCGCTTTAACGAACAGCTCATTGTCGCTGACCCTTTCATCGGGGTTAAGCTGCGAGTAGTTGGCCACAGCCGATTTGAGCGTAACCATCACGTTACGGGAGGCACTCTTGGTGGAGTTGAGCAGGATGGCTTTCGCCTGATCGACCTGCTTGCCACGAACAAGGCCGGCTACGAGCCGCATTTTGCGGGGCGACGTCGGGGTATGCCGTAAAATTGCTTTAGCTTGCATGATATCTCTTTACCTTTCCGCTTGATTCAGTTTATTTTTTCCTGGGTGCCGAACCGCCCTTCTCTGCCTTGCCGCCCGCATGGCCACGGTACAACCGGGTCGGAGCGAATTCGCCAAGCTTGTGGCCGACCATGTTTTCGGTAACGTACACTGGCACATGAGTTTTGCCGTTATGAACCGCTACGGTGTGACCGACAAAATCAGGAGAGATCATCGAACTTCTAGACCAGGTCTTCACAACCTTTCTTTCACCTTTGCTGTTCATATCAAGGATCCGCTTTTCCAGCTTGAATTCGATGAAAGGACCCTTCTTCAGTGATCTTGGCATAATTCTCTCTGCTTGTTGTTAGTTACCGCAATGTTACTTGGCTTTCCGGCCGCGAACGATCAGCTTCGTCGAGGCTTTCTTTTTATTTCTGGTCTTCTGACCCTTTGCAAGCTGACCCCATGGGGATTTCGGATGCTTGCGGCCACCGCCAGATTTGGATTTACCTTCACCACCGCCCATCGGGTGATCGACCGGGTTCATGGCCATACCGCGAGTCTGCGGACGAATGCCTAACCAGCGGCTGCGACCTGCTTTACCCAGGCTGATGTTCTCGTGCTCGGAGTTGCCGATAACGCCGATGGTTGCACGGCACTCAACACGGACCTTCCTGATTTCGCCGGATGGCAGCTTGAGCGTTGCATGAACGCCTTCACGAGCAGCAAGCACAGCATAGGAGCCGGCTGACCTTGCCATCTGTCCACCCTTGCCGGCCTTCATTTCGATGTTGTGCACATCGGTGCCGAGCGGGATGTTCTTCAGCGGCATGGTATTACCAACCCTGATGTCCACCTTTTCGCCACTCTCGATGCGATCACCGACCTTCAAACCTTTAGGGGCGAGAATATAACGTTTTTCTCCATCAACATAATGAAGAAGTGCAATTCTTGCAGAACGGTTCGGATCATACTCGATAGCAGCGACTTTGGCAGGAACGTTATCCTTGTTACGCTTGAAATCGATGAGTCGGTAGAACCGCTTATGACCACCGCCCATGTGGCGGGAGGTTATGCGCCCGTTGGTGTTACGGCCACCGCTTTTCTTGAGCGGTACGAGAAGACTTTTTTCGGGCTCACTCTTGGTGATCTCCTCGAAACTTGCGTATGAAGCGAACCTTGTGCCCGGAGTGTTCGGAGCTAATTTCCTGACTGCCATCGTACTGTTTTATCTATCCGGTTGTTAATCCTGTTTATCGCTCTTGTCGGCTGGCTGGGCATAGTAGTCAATGGCCTGGCCTTCGCCAAGCGTCACAATCGCTTTCTTCCAGTCGCTCTTTTTGCCGGCGATAAGTCCTTTCCTGGTATACTGCCGCTTGGTTTTGCCGAGGCAATTGATCGTACGGATGGAAACGACATCAACATTGAACTTTTCCTCGACAGCCTTCTTGATATCGCTCTTGTCGGCGTCCTTTTTGACCTGGAACACATACTGGCCTTTCTGCTCAGTGAGTCCGGTGCTCTTTTCGGTCAGCCACGGCCGCAACAACGGGTTTTTCATTGCAATCTTCTCCTTTTTACTGGCAAACGGTGGATTACCCTAATGTTTCTTCTATTTTCTGCAGGGCGGCCTTCTGGAAAAGCACGGCCTGGCTGTTGAGAATATCGTAGGTCGAAGCCTGATCGGCGACCTGGATGTTCAGCTTTTCGATGTTCCTGCCGGAGGTGCTGACCACATTATCGTAGTGCGGCATCATAAGCAGGGTTTTCTTCTCGGCAAGACCGAGGTTTTTGAGCATGTCGGCCACCGGACGGGTCTTGATCGACTCAAGGCTGAAATCTTCAACCACGACAATCTGACCTGCTGCGGCTTTCGAGCTCAGAGCAGAACGACGAGCGAGCTGCTTGACTTTACGGTTGACCTTCTGCTCGTAGGAGCGGGGCTGAGGGCCAAAGATGGTGCCGCCACCAACCATGATCGGCGAGCGGGACGAGCCCTGGCGTGCATTACCGGTGCCCTTCTGGCGATACGGCTTTTTGCCGCCACCGCGAACTTCAGCGCGGGTCTTGGTCTTGTGGGTACCCTGTCTGCGGTTGGCGAGAATCGCCTTCACATCGAGGTACATAGCGTGTTCGGAAACCTCAACGGCGAAAATATCATCGTTCAGCGTAACCACTTCACCGGTTTCTGCGCCTTGTATATTGAGTACTTTTAATTCCATTGTTCTCTGCACTCACCGTTTACTTGGTTGTTGAAACAATCTTTACATAGGAGTTCTTCGGTCCCGGTACAGCACCTTTCACGACGATGAGATTCGATTCGGGCATAACCTTGACGATCTCGAGATTCCTGACCGTTTTATTTTCTCCACCCATTCTTCCGGCCATTCTGGTGCCCTTGAAGGTTCTGGACGGATCGGAAGAACCGCCGACCGAACCCGGAGCCCTGAGCCTGTCGGACTGACCGTGCGTTCTGGAACCGCCACCGAAGTTGTGGCGCTTGACCACACCGGCAAATCCTTTACCCTTGGTGACACCCAGCACATCGACAATCTCACCTTCCGTGAAGACATCGACGGCAACCGTAGCGCCAGCCTCGAGTTCACCAGCGATCAGGCTTTTGCTGACTTCTGAAAGCAGGTAACCGGGGGTCTTACCGGCCTTTTTATAGTGGCCTGCAAGAGGCTTGGTGACCTTTTTTTCATCACGCTCGCCGAAGCCGAGCTGATAGGCATCGTAGCCATCTTTTTCGGTGCTCTTGACCTGAGCCACAAAACACGGCCCGGCCTGAATCACCGTGCAGGGAACAGCTTCGCGTTTATTGTTATATAAACGGGTCATGCCGATTTTTTTCCCGAGAATCGCACCCATATCCGATTAGCTTTTCTATTTACTTTAAAACACTTTAAGACTTGATTTCCACATCAACGCCACTGGGAAGCTCGAGCTTCATGAGCATATCAATCGTTCTGGCCGTCGGGTTGATGATCTCGATCAACCTCTTGTGCGATGAGAATGCAAACTGCTCACGGGATTTTTTGTCCACATGAGGGGAACGGTTGACCGTATATACATGAGTTTTCGTGGGAAGCGGAATGGGGCCAAAAATGATGGCATCCGTCTGCTTGACCACATCGATAATCTTCAAAGCCCACTTATCAACGAGGCTATGGTCGTACGACTTGAGCTTAATCCTGATCTTTTGCTGAACAGCCACTGGTCTATCCCTGTTTCGATGGTTTCAATAAAAAAGGGGCGAGAGCGCTGCCTCGCCCCGGGATAACAATCTGTCGATTACTCGACGATCTTGGTTACCGAACCGGCACCAACCGTACGGCCGCCCTCGCGGATAGCGAACCTGAGGCTCTCTTCCATAGCGATAGGAGCGATCAGCTCGACATCGACGGAGAGGTTGTCACCAGGCATGACCATCTCGACACCCTCAGGGAGAGTTACCGAACCGGTCACGTCAGTGGTTCTGAAATAGAACTGCGGACGATAGCCGTTGAAGAACGGAGTATGACGACCGCCCTCTTCCTTCTTCAGGATGTACACCTCAGCCTTGAACTTGGTGTGCGGGGTGATCGAACCAGGCTTGGCGATAACCATACCACGCTCGAGCGCCTCTTTGTCCACACCGCGGAGGAGCAAGCCGGCGTTGTCACCTGCCTGACCTTCGTCGAGGGTCTTCTGGAACATTTCGATACCGGTAACAACCGATTTGGTGGTCGGCTTGATACCGACGATTTCGACTTCGTTACCAACCTTGATGATGCCCCTCTCGATACGACCGGTACCGACAGTACCACGACCAGAGATCGAGAACACGTCTTCGACCGGCATCAGGAACGGCTTGTCAACGTCACGAACCGGCTCAGGAATGTAGTCGTCAACAGCGTCCATGAGCTCCATGATGGCTTTCTCGCCTTCCGGATCGCCGTTCAGGGCGTTCAGAGCGGAACCCTTGATGATCGGAATATCGTCGCCCGGGAAACCGTACTCGGTGAGAAGCTCACGGAGTTCCATTTCGACCAGCTCGAGAAGTTCCGGGTCGGCGATGTCAACCTTGTTCAGGAAGACGACCAGCGCAGGAACGTTCACCTGGCGGGCGAGCAGGATGTGCTCACGAGTCTGAGGCATCGGGCCGTCGGTACCGGCAACGACGAGGATAGCGCCGTCCATCTGGGCAGCACCGGTGATCATGTTTTTAATGTAGTCAGCGTGACCGGGGCAGTCGATGTGTGCATAGTGACGCTTGTCGGTCTGGTACTCGACGTGTGCGGTCGAGATGGTAATACCGCGCTCCCTCTCTTCCGGAGCCTTATCGATGTCACCAAACTCACGAGCTGCTGCTTTACCAGATTTAGCAAGCACCGAGGTGATTGCTGCGGTAAGGGTGGTTTTGCCGTGGTCAACGTGACCGATAGTACCAATATTTACGTGAGGTTTATCCCTCTTGTATGACTCTTTAGCCATAGCTGTTCTCCCTGTCGGTTATCTTGTTTAGTGATGCGGTGAAAAAAACTGTTATTCGGAATCCTTTCCGACCCTTTTCTCCTGCAAGGTCTCAGCAATATTGCGCGGCACCTCGCGATAGGTCTCGAACTCCATTGAGTAGTTCGCACGGCCCTGCGTCATGGAACGAAGCGTCGTCGAATAGCCGAACATTTCGGAAAGCGGCACCTTGGCCTTGACGAACTGCGCACCTGCGCGCTCGCCCATACCTTCGATGTGACCGCGGCGGCCGGACAGGTCACCCATCACATCGCCGAGATACTCTTCAGGAGTGATGACCTCTACCTTCATGATCGGCTCGAGCAGTACCGGGTTCGCCTTTTTGGCAGCGCCCTTGAAACCAATCGAACCAGCGATCTTGAATGCCATTTCCGAAGAGTCGACCTCGTGATACTTACCATCGATCAGCGCAACCTTGACATCCTGCATCGGGAAACCGGCAACCACACCATCTTTCATGGCCTGCTGGATACCGGCATTCACCGACGGGATATACTCTTTAGGAATTGCGCCACCTTTGATCTCGTCGACAAACTCGTAGCCCTTGCCCTCTTCGAGAGGCTCGAGCCTGAGCACGACCAGACCGAACTGACCTTTACCACCGGACTGACGAACGAATTTACCTTCGTGCTCGACCGTTCCGCGGATAGTTTCGCGGTAGGCAACCTGCGGCTGACCGACGTTGGCCTCAACCTTGAATTCGCGCTTCAGACGATCGACCAGAACTTCCAGATGAAGCTCACCCATACCGGCGATCAGCGTCTGACCGGTCTCTTCATCGGTTTTCACCCTGAAGGTCGGATCTTCCTCAGCAAGCTTGGCAAGCGACATACCGAGTTTATCGTTGTCTGCCTTGGTTTTCGGCTCGACAGCGATCTCGATAACAGGCTCCGGGAACACCATCTTCTCAAGCACGATCGGCTTGTTCTCGTCGCAAAGCGTATCACCGGTACGGACCTCTTTGAGGCCGACAGCGGCGGCAATATCACCAGCGTACACAGCGTCGCGCTCTTCACGCTTGTTGGAGTGCATCTGCAGCACGCGACCGACACGCTCTTTCTTGCCAGTCACCGAGTTCAGTACATAGCTACCTGCATTGAGCACACCGGAATAGACGCGGAAGAAGGTCAGCTTGCCGACGAACGGATCGGTTGCGATCTTGAACGCAAGCGCCGCAAAGGGCTCTTCATCTTTCGGCTGCCGAACAATCTCCTCTTCAGTTCTGGGGTCGTGCCCCTCAACCACACCGTCATCGACCGGCGAAGCCAGGTAATCGATCACGGCATCCAGCATAAACTGCACGCCCTTGTTCTTGAAGGACGAGCCGCAGAGCACCGGAATAATGGAAACATTGAGGGTAGCCTGACGAAGCACCGAACGAATCTCTTCTTCGGTAATGTCATCGCCGTTCAGGTATTTTTCAAGAAGAGTCTCGTCAAGCTCGGAGACAGCCTCAAGCATGTTGATCCTCCAGGTACGAGCCTCGTTTTCGAGATCGTGCGGAATAGCAACCTCTTCGTAGGTGCTGCCATCTTCTTTATCGTAGATAATCCCCTTCATGCGGATCAGATCGACGAAGCCGGCGAACATCTCGCCCTCACCGATCGGAATCTGAATCGGAACCGGGTTGGCCCCGAGGCGCTCACGAATCGCTTTGACGGCGTTGAAGAAATCAGCGCCGGTACGATCCATCTTGTTTACATAGGCGATCCTCGGAACGCCGTACTTGTTAGCCTGACGCCAGACCGTCTCGGACTGAGGCTCAACACCACCGACAGCACAGAACAGCGCAACAGCACCGTCGAGCACGCGGAGCGAACGCTCAACCTCAACCGTAAAGTCAACGTGACCAGGCGTATCAATAATATTGATCCTGTGATTGACGCCGGAATAGTTGCCAAACTTTGGAGTCCAGAAACAGGTGGTAGCAGCGGAGGTAATCGTAATACCACGCTCCTTCTCCTGCTCCATCCAGTCCATGGTAGCGCCGCCCTCATGAACCTCACCCATCTTGTGCAAGCGACCCGTGTAATAGAGAATCCTCTCGGTCGTCGTGGTCTTGCCAGCATCAATATGGGCCATGATGCCAATGTTCCTGACTTTATCTAACGCAACTTGCCGTGCCATAACTTAGATCAATATTTATATAATTCGTTCTTCTCTTTCAGAATCAGAACCTGAAGTGAGCAAATGCCTTGTTCGCATCTGCCATACGATGCACTTCGTCGCGCTTCTTCACGGAAGCCCCCTGCTCGTTGGAAGCATCCAGCAACTCGGCCGCAAGCTTCTCGGCCATCGAGCGACCACCGCGCCGTGTAGCAAACTGCTTGATCCAGCGGAATGCCAGCGCAGTTCTTCTTGCCGGCTGAACCTCCATCGGAATCTGATAGGTGGCACCACCGACACGCTTGCTGCGAACCTCGACCAGCGGAGCGACATTGCTCATCGCCTTGCGGAACACCTCAAGAGCATCGCCATCTTCGCTCTTCGATGCAATAATATCAAAAGCGTCATACACAACTTTGGTTGCAACCTCTTTCTTACCATCAAGCATAACAGCATTGATCAGGCGAGCGACCGTCTCGTCATTGTAACGAAAATCACCGCCTCGCAATCCGTATCCGGCACCCTTCTTTCCCATTATAAACCCGAGTTATAATTCAGTTTGATTACTTCTTCGCGGCACCAGCTTTCGGCTGCTTGGCACCATACTTGGAACGACTCTGCTTGCGATCAGCAACACCCGACGTATCGAGAGAGCCACGAACAATGTGATAGCGAACACCAGGAAGATCCTTAACCCTTCCGCCGCGAATCAGCACAATGGAGTGCTCCTGAAGATTATGACCCTCACCAGGGATATATGCAGTCACCTCGATCTTGTTGGACAGCCTAACACGAGCGACCTTGCGAAGCGCGGAGTTCGGCTTTTTAGGAGTGGTCGTGTAGACACGGGTGCAAACACCTCTTTTCTGAGGGCACTTTTCCAGAGCCGGTGAGGCGGTCTTAGACGCCTTCATACTTCTTCCGTGCCTGATAAGCTGCTGAATCGTCGGCATACAGTAAACTCTCTTTTTCTATTTCGTTTGAGATTCCCGGTGAAATCCAATCAGGAAAAACCATAAGGACGACCAAAGTAAAAGATTTACCATAAAAAACAAAATATGAATCCCCGTTTTTTTTGATTTATCGACCTCTTTTCTCCATTCTTCAGCCTCTCTTTGCAGGAAACCACCAAATTGTGCTTGTTCCCTCTCGATCTTCGGCCTTAATCGTATAAAGAATATGGTGTCCTGGCATCATAGCGATCAAAGCACACCGCCCGAAACTGCCGGTCTTGACGGCTATGTCGAAGAAAATGATTATCATCATCGAACCACAACCCTCGACCGACCAGAAACGATGATCATCAGCAAAGAGAGTGTCACGGCCATCCATACCGACATTCAAGCCATCGGAATTCCCGAGGAGGAGCTCTCTGCCCTTCTTTCGGACGATGAACGAGTGCGGATCGACACGTTTCGTTTCGAAGCTGACCGGAAACGCTTCATCATGCGGCGAGGACTGCTCAGGCGCATCATTGGTGAAACCCTCGACACCGATCCCACTCGCATCCGCTTTGCGACCACGGCTGTCGGCAAACCCGTCATTGCCTTTCCTGAAAACTCCGGCCTCTGGTTCAACCTTTCTCACTCCGGCGACCAGATAGCATATGCCTTCTCCGGCCATGCCGAAACCGGCATCGATATCGAGCGCATCCGCACGGTCGAGGGGATCGACCGGCTTGCCCGCAACTACTTCTCCGCCGAGGAGTACGCGCTGGTTGTCAACCTGCCTGCATGGGAAAAGAATAAAGCCTTCATCAAGCTGTGGTGCATCAAGGAGGCGCTCATCAAGGCCAGCGGCTGGTCGCTCGAGCATGGCCTGCTTGCCTCGGACGTGGCGGCCCAGTACCGCATGACCCGCTTCAACGTCCAGTTTGGTGAAAGCCTGACGCTCACCTGCGTCACCCCCGTCTTCGATCGCATCTGCGGCTACGCCACAGCTTTGGCGATCCGCCTCGACGACAACGAACCCCTGAAACTGCATCGCTACACCCTCCAGAACGGCGAGTATATCGACTTCTGAACCTGCATGCCGTCGCCAGACCGCAAACGGCACCTCAGATTTGGCCTTTCAAATCATAGCGTCAAAGACTATTTTTAAAAAACAAAGCTGACGGCCACTTACGGATAGCGATGTTTTCAGTGCACATTCCTGACGACTCCTGAAGGACAAAACGCAGAAAACAGACGCCTGAACGCTTTCGGGATAAGGATTTCAATTTCGACCACCTGCAGGATGGTGTTGCGTGCCCCCGTTGAAACCTGCATCCCGAACAACAGCTCCAGCCATGAGAAAAGCTTTCCTCACATGCTGCCTTGCCTGGTGGTTTGCCGTGCTGCAAGGCCTTTCTTTACAGGCTTTTGCCGCCTATAATCCGGCACTGATCGACACCTCGAACACCAGCAGTTCCCAACCGCCGGCCGTCATGTCCACCCCACCGCCGGCCGACGGTGCTTCATCGGAGCCACGCCCCCAAATCGAAGGCCTGCGTCCCATCCTGATTACCGTACCATCACTTGCCGGTCTGTCGCTGGACGATGCCCGGGCAACGCTTCTCGACACAAACCTGCGAGTCGGCCAGGTCACGCGCGCCGAATCCAGCGATGAACCGGATACGGTCATCCGGCAGTCCCCCGAGGCCAGAGCAAGAGTCAGGCCCGGCACAGCTGTCTCGCTGGTGATCGCCGAGCCCGCCATGGTCACCGTTCCCCCACTGACCGGCCTGCCGCTGAACCAAGCCCGCTCGATACTCTCGGAACTTGATTTACAGTTCGGCCAGCTCACCAGCGCCGAATCCGATGGCGAACCGGGCACAATCATCGAACAGTCGCCGAAAGCCCGGACGAGAGTCAAGCCTGGTACGCCTGTCGCGCTGGTGCTCTCAATCCGAAGCTTGGTCGAGGTTCCCCATGTTGTCGGGCTTGAGTTGGGCGATGCCCGCAAGGTCATCGAACGTGCAGGGTTGATACCAATCACGGACACTATGAACAGCCGGAACGATGAGGCTGTCGTCACCAGCCAAAATCCCGAGCCGCCCACCACCGTCCGAAAAGGCTCATCGGTCGTGCTGACATTAAGAACCATCGCCGCGCCGCCAATCATAAAGAAACCGTCCCGGCCGACGAAAACTCCACCATGGCCAGCCATTTTCGGCGGAGCAGCGCTGATGACCATCATCGGCGGAGCCCTTCTTTTCATGCGAAGCAGCCGCGTCAAAGCAGCCCCGCGCAACAAAGAAGTTCATGTCTCCATCCGTGAAAAGCTCGATGAGGGAACCCAGCAGGTGCAGACTACCGGAAATCCTGAAAAAGCTCCGACGATTGTCGTAACCATCCGCCCGGACAACGGCGTGCAGGAAATCCACCCGTCATAACAACGAACAGAAGACCGACCCGGAGAAAACCATGCAGACAGTCACCCTCGGCGATTTTTTCGGCCATCTGAACCGCGATGATTCCACGCTCGACAAGCTTCAGAAAAAAGAGGTGTTTGAAGAGCTGCGCAAAAACCTGCCCGCACAAGAGCAGGCGCTCCAGTGGAAACCGGTCTGGAGCAGCGTCGTCGATCATGTCGGAAAACTGCTCGACATCGATCTGGCGAAAATCATGCTGCGGGCATGGAAAAATTATTTCGACCTCTCAAAATATACCGATACCGAAACCTACCCGCCAGACCGTTCCTACCTCGAACCGCTGCTTGAGCACACCATTTCATCAAGGCACAAACCGGAAATCGAGGTCGAAATCGACCGCATCATCTCAAAAACCATCGCGTTCGACATCACCGTGCAGTTGAACCTCAAGGGATTCACACTCGAAATAACCGGTGGAAAAATCATGAAGATTCACACAGGAGAGTGCCGAGGCAAAGGCAGCATCAAATGCCTCGACGTAACGCTTCTGGAAAAAGCGCTCGGAACCGTGACGCTACCAGGAATCATCGATCTCGGCGAAGGCATTCCGGTGGAATGAGCGAAACCGTACTGGAGAGATGAAAGGGGGATGATAAGTTTACCTAGTTAGGAATACGAACACCATCAACATCCAACGATGCTCTGACAACTTCTACTTGTTCCCCAGCCAACCGACGCACAAGATTCTCGAGCATCGGTGTAGCTCGCGCCCCAAGAATCACGCGGCGAATCCGGTTTGCAACAGACACGTACTCATCCCTGGCAAATATCCGATACTCTTGCTCATACGTCCAGTGTTCAGTTTTGCGAGTAAGCACTTGTTCAGCTGATGGCGCCCCCATCAAAGTTGTACTCCATTTTTTTAAAGCAGGCTCGTAGATAACCTGATGCGCATTGATATCAAGTCCACTAAAATCCAATTCGAACGCAACCCCCTTGTGTCCAGATGCATACAAAGACCACATTCTCACATCACATAACGTTGACGTCAAGCTGCATATTCGCAAATCATCATGCTTGCTCATAGGAAGATC
Organism: Chlorobaculum parvum NCIB 8327; assembly: GCF_000020505.1. Taxonomy (NCBI): domain Bacteria; kingdom Pseudomonadati; phylum Chlorobiota; class Chlorobiia; order Chlorobiales; family Chlorobiaceae; genus Chlorobaculum; species Chlorobaculum parvum. The sequence continues at coordinate 181,554 of NC_011027.1, read as the reverse complement.
TGTAACAGACTTCATCATGCGACTTATTGGTTTATTCGTAGGCGAGAATCCTAAGCCTGTTTTTGCAACTGCATACATGGCCATTCTTAATTCAGGTGTATCAAGAATTTCTTCGATAAACTGCCCTTCAAAAGGATCATTAAGTTCTTCATATTTTGAGCAATACAGGCGTTGCTCGAGCAAAATATCAATCAAATATGATAATGGTTCCGCTGGCCTGAACTTATAGAGCAATGACATAAGATTGAACTCTGACATTAATTGAATTGAGATGGTCTGTTTCTTAAGTCAAGAAAAGCGATTAGCAGCAACATCCTGAAATCTACATCCTGCGGATATTGAAAGAAAACGCTTATTGGAAAACCCACGCTGAGCAGTTCCAATTCACCTCGGCATTACCTAACTTATGCGCTGCTAATTCACGTTCATCAATTCATCACACCATCATGTTACAGCGACTGCTCTCTTCAAGCCGCTATCTCGTTCTCATCGCCGTTGTCGGCACCTTCCTCGCCTCATTGACGCTGCTTGTCTTCGGCGGCATTTCGGTGGTGCAACTCATTGCCGACACCGTCATGCACGCAGACATTTCCGGCAAAACCGGCAAGCTGCTCGTGCTCGGGTTCATCGAAGCCATCGACCTGTTCCTGCTCGGCACAGTCTTTTTCATGATTTCGCTGGGCTTGTACGAGCTGTTTATCGACGACTCAATTCCCGTACCGGACTGGCTGGAAATTCACACGCTCGACGACCTGAAAGACAAGCTGGTCGGCGTCATCGTCGTGGTTATGGGCGTAGTGTTTCTCGGCCATGTCATCAAGTGGCACGGAGAACAGGAGCTGATCTGGCTTGGCGGGGCGATCGCGCTGGTCACGGCGGGGCTGACCTGGTTTGTGAGCAACAAGAAAAAGAAATAGGCCTCAGGACGCCGCTCAGAACCACTTCCTCGATCGGTAGTAAACCATAAACCCGATCGCGATCAGCACCATCACACCAAGTACGGTGAAGTATCCCCAATGGAAGCTCAACTCGGGCATGTATTTGAAATTCATGCCATAGATGCCGGCGATAAATGAGAGCGGCATGAAGACCGTGGCGATCATGGTGAGGAACTTCATGATTTCGTTCATGCGGTTGTTCACCCCGGCCAGGTAGGTTTCGTGCATGCCGTTAACGATTTCGCGGAACACTTCGATGGTGTCGATCACCTGCACGATGTGGTCGTAAATATCACGGAAATAGGGATCGACCCCTTCGCCCACGACGTCGAAATCCTCCCGCGTGATGCTGCCGATGATCTCCCGCAATGGCCAGACGGTTTTGCGGAAAATGATCAGCTCCCGTTTCATGGCATAAAGCGCGTTGAAGGCCTCCTGGCTGAAGTCGGCCATCATTTCAGAATCGAGCGTATCGATGCGGTTCTCGATCTCTTCGAGGATCGAGAAGTAGCGATCGACCACCGCATCGACGAGCGCGTAGGCGAGAAAGTCGGCATCATGCTTCCTGAGTTTGGAAGCGGCGCTTCTGATGCGCTGGCGCACGGGCTCGAACATGTCGCCGGGCTTTTCCTGAAAAGTGATGACATAGCCGGGGCCGAGCACGATGCTCAACTGCTCTTGGGTGATTTCGTTCAGCTCACGGTTGAAATCGAGCATCCGGAGCGACAGAAAGAGGTATCGCTCGAAATCCTCCACCTTCGGGCGCTGCCCGGTGTCGAGAATATCCTCCTGCGTCAGCGAATCGATGCCGAACAGCTCCCCGAGCATGCCGATCACCGCGGTGTCATGCAAGCCATCGACGTTGATCCAGAGCACCTTGAAACGCTCTTTCAAGCCAAGGCACTCTTCGACATTCTTTACTTCAACCGCAACTGCCTGCCCCTCATCGTAGCCGAATGCCGTGATGCCGGTCTGTTCGACCTTCTGCTCACCGATATGGATCAGGGAACCCGGCGGCTGGCCGAGCGCTTTGACGCGGCTTCGGAAGATCCGCTTTTTCTGCCTTTTCTTGTGGGGCGTATGATTTCCGGTGCTCATCGGTCACAGTGTAAGCGTTGCGAAGCCAGCCCGTTTTTTGAAAGGTAACCCCGCCGTCGCACAAAAAAAATCCAGGCGCCCCGTGCTCACGATCAGGACGGCTGGATTATCAATTGTTAACCAACAAAAGCAAAAAAAAGCCGATCAGAGGGCAGCAATAACGCGATGCATCTTTTCAGCCACCTCTTTGGCGTGCGCTACGACTTCCGGATGTTCGGCCATCGAAAGCGGAGGCACGGGGTCCATGACGACCACGGAGGTTTTGTCGTCGTCGGTGGAGTAGAGTACGACGTTACAGGGCAGCAGCGTTCCGACCGGCAACTCGCGGCTCAGCACCTGATGGGCAATGGGCGGATTGCACGCGCCGAGAATGACATAGTTGCGGAAGTCGATCTTAAGCTTTTCGGCAAATTTTTTCTTCACGTCGATCTCCGAAATGACGCCGAACCCTTCTTTGGCAAGCTCTGCGCGAACCTTCGGATCGGCTTCGGCAAAGGGCAGATCGATGGTTTTTCCGAAAGCGTATGGGGTTTTAATCTCCATAGAGTGATCTCCTTGATTGATGATTGGCACTGAAAAAGCAAGGCAAAAGGCGCTTAATGCAAACCGCGTTATTGCGATAAACGGAAAGGGGCGAGCAACGCCAAGAGCATATTGGTATATACTCAAATAACGCACTCGTAGCAATACGTCAATGGGGTACGCCTGCCTACACCGGCTGGCTGGCGATCACGCTGGTCAGTGCGCGCATCGCCTCGGAGATGTCGTATTTCTCCCGGATAGGCTCTGGTGCGCCTTGCAAGGTTCGTGCAAACCAGCCTGAGGCCATCGCGCGGAACAGCTCCGTGATGGCTCCGGCATCTCCCGCCGGCGCGTACATCCCCCCGGCGTCGAGCACCAGCCGCGAGGTTGCGCCTTCGGGAGCAATGGCGCACAACGCCTGCCCCATGCCAAGCGCATCGGCAAGGCGATCGGGTACGGTGCTGGCGCTGGACGCCGTGCCGGCCTGAACCGCACAGAAAAATCCGGCCTTGCGGGAGAGCTTCAGCTCGCTGTCGATGCCGCCGGTCTCGTCGAGCGTGAGGAGCTTTTCAAGCGGCTTTTTCGCTGCCCGGCGCAACAACTCCGAAGCTCCGGCGCCAAGCAGCAAGAACTCGACGCCGCCCGCGGGAATCCCCCCTTGCAGCCACGCTTCAAGCCCGGCGATCAACGCCTTCAGCTCGGCCTTGGGCAGCTCCTCCACCAGAAGTGCAATGCGCAACACGGTGTCGGAGGCTTCGGCTGCCGAGCGTCCGAAAGCTGGATGCGACCGATCAAACGACGGCGACACGATGGTCATCAAACCGTGGTCGAGCCGACCGTGGTACTTCTGGAGGTAGTACTCCTTGAGGTGGCGCGTCGGCGCAAGCAGGTGCACGCCGGAAAGCAGAATCCGCGCCTCAGCCTCGGCAGCCTCCGACGAGCTTGACGAACCGGGCTGAGGCATGGCCGGATCGAGCGGGCTGACAATGTCCAGAATGACCGCAAGAGAGTGCTTGCGGGCGGTTTCCAGCGCAAGGCGGAGCGGTTCGAGCGGTGGCCCCTGGGCGTAGAGCAGGTCGATCTCCGGCTCCTCTTCGAGCAGGCGATCGATCAGCTCTGCGGCGTTTTTCTCCCAGGTCGCGCCATTGGAGTTCTCTCTGAACAGCCCGGAGAGCCTGGCTTTCAACGACTGGTTCAGCGCCGCGACCTCCTGGCCATGCAGCAAAGCGTTACGGTCGGCAACGTCAAGCCCTTCGGCATCGATCTCCGGACCGGTGCGGTGTACCGCGAGCACGGGATTCGCGCCCGACTGCACAGCGTTCGGCACCCCGTTGATTCCCGGAGGCGCGATGACGACCGGCTCCCAGCCGATGGTGGAGAGGTTGGAAGCAAACTTCCAGGCCCGCGACGAACCACAGGTGACGTAAGGCGGAAAATTCCGGGTCAGAAACAGCGCTTTTCTCACGATTTGCTGGCTAAATTTGATGATTTTGATGAACCTCGGCCAAGCACGCTACCGGCCACGATGAGCCCGAGCGAAAGCAGTGTGGCGACAGTCGAAACCATCCGGCCGGTCTCGAAGCGGCTGCGATCATAGACGAAGCGCACTTCATGCTCGCCGGGCGGCACGATGACGCCGCGAATCACGCCGTCAACCTTGAGCGCCTGCTGCGCGCGGCCATCGACGGTGAGCTTCCAGCCCTGCGGATACCAAACCTCGCTGAGCACCAGCAACGCCTCGCCGTCCGCGCGAACCTTCATCGTGATCGACTCGGCACTGCGCTGCATGGAGAGCACTTCGCCCGGCGCAAAACGCTTCACTCCCTGCCAGGGCGCAGCTTCGACAAAGACACCGCCATCGCTTCCCCCTCCCTGCATGACCGCCTCCACTGCCGCGGCTTCGCTCTGCACAGCATCGGCCTGCGGTGCGAACCACGCGCGCGGCATCGCTCCGGACAGCTCATAGACCGCCACCGGCACCTGGCCCGACACCAGCGACAGCGCGCCCGACGCCACCGGCTTCAGCTCTTCGGCGTGCAAAGGCTGCGGCGACACCACATACCTGACGTTGAGCATCCGAAGCACATCGAGATTGGCCAGATTCTCCGTGCGGCTGAGCAGTTCCTGATAAACGCCGAGCTTGGCGGCATGGTAGCCGCCGGTCGATTCGATTCCCGCGACACTGAACTTGTTCTCCGAGAAAAGGCGTCCGACCGGATAGATTCTGAACAGCCCCTCGCGGCTCGACAGAAAACGCGTGACTTCGTCCTCTTCGAGCGCTACATCGAGCGAGGCGCGCTCCACCAGCGGCGACATGCGGAGGGAGTTGTCCGCAGGCGAAACGATCTTGTGATCCATCCAGAGCAAATCGATGGAGGAAACCGTCACCAGCACCAGCGCAGCCTGCCGCGCATTGATCATCCCTTTTGCAACCAGCCACAACAGACCAAGCACACCGGCAAAAACAAGGATAAGCATGAACAGGCTGCTCCTGAACAGCTCCCAGCGGAGGTCGCCCACCATCGAAACCAGGCTGAAGTTGTCGATGCGCACGGGCGGGAACGATGCCCGAAGCAGCTGCTCCAGACCACTCTCAAGCGACAGGAACAGAATCGCCATTACCCCTACGGCAATGCCAGCCCATTTCAGGAAGCGGGAGGAGTCGCCAAGCGGCTTGTCGAGCCACGCCTGCAAGCCGAATCCGGAGAGCATCGCGAGACAGAGCGCTACGACAATCAGCACCATCGACGGCACTCGGAAGGAGCTGAACTTGGGCGCGAAACGATAGAAGAGATCATACACCGGACTGAAGAAATTGCCGAACGAAAGCAGCAGAGCCAGCACCGTCATGGCGATAAAAAAGAGCACGACGGGCTTTTTGCGCCCGGCAACCGCACCGCCAACCGCAAATCCGAGGACGATGAGGCCCGCGTAGTGCGGAAAATCGGTGAAGGGCATGAAGCCCCAGTAGGTGACACCGCCGAAGCCGTAAGCGCCCGGCAACAGGTAGGTGAGCAATTCGGCGGGGTGCATCGACCACATCGTCGCGTAACGATACGCATCGGCAGCATCACCCGCAGCGCCGCGCGCCGAAAAGGGCAGATAGCCGAGCGCGGGCAGATAGACCTGCAACGCCACCGCCACGCCAAGCACCAAAGCCGCGAGCGCGAATCCGCCGGTTTTGATTTTCGATCCACCCGCATTTTTGTCAACCAGAATCTTCACAGCGAGCAATGGCACAACAAGCATCCAGGTGTACCAGGCGATCTGCACATGTGCGCGCTGGAGCTGCAAACCGACCAGGAGCGCCAGCAAACCCGCATCAGCAAGGCTGCCCCGCTCGGAAAGGCGGATCGCCGCCCAGAGCACCCACGGCATGTACGCCGCCGTCATGAGCTGGCTGCCGTGCCCATAGGCGAGCATGGCGGTCATGTAGGGATTGAGCATGAAGGCCGACCCGGCAAAAAAAGCCGCAGTGCTGCCCAGCCCGAGCTGCCGCGCAAGCACGAAGCCACCCATGCCAGCAAACACAAGGTGCAAAAGCTGGATGTACATCGGATCGATGTGCAGCGCACCGAACACGAGGTTCGGGAGATAAAGTCCGCTCAGATAACTGAACGCCGCTACGGTCGGCATTCCTGAAAAGGTCCAGGGCTGCCAGAGCGGATAGTGGCCGGATTGAACCTGAAGCGCCTCGAGCGCCTTGCCGAGCGCCATCGGTGTGACGCTGTCCGGCGAGCCCGGCACGAGATGCAGGCTCAGAATCGGGCCGAAAGGCAGCGCCAGCATAAGGGCAAAAAGGAGAATGGCAATCAGGTACGGCCAGGCAGCGTGCTTCACGGGTTTTCGTTCTTGCTTTGAGTGTTCAGAAAAGGCATGAATTTGAAAATAACCTCCAGCTCCTCCTGTTCCAACCGGAACGCACGGATGAGCAACACATACACCGCCGCTCCCGTCAAGCCTGCCATGGCGAGCAGCATAAACAATGGCTGCGGAGAGAGGGCGGAGCTTACGGCAAGCATGGCTACGCCTGCCGCTACGCCTGCCGCAAGCGGCTTCCAAAGCTTGATGGAGAAAAATGGGATGTCGAGTACATAGCGCAATTCGACCATCCGCACGACGGTCAGCAGCGCCATGACGATCAGGGTCGAAAGTGCCGCGCCATTCAACCCGAAACGTGGAATCAGCAACCAGTGCAGCAGCACCTGCAAAAAGAGCGCCACGGCCTGATTGACCATGCTCAGACGCTCCCCGCCGCTCATGGCGAGCACCGTGCTGCCAAGCCCGAACGAGGCGTGCAGCAACGAAGCAGCGGCAAGCAGCACCAGCGCCGTCGATCCCGCGCCGAACCCTTTGCCGAACACCGAAAGCACCTCGGCGGGAAAAAGCGCAAGCAGCAGAAACGGCACCATGACAATCATCACGATCCAGCGATTGACCATCTCGTAGGTAGCCCGTATTCCGTCGTGTTCCTGCCGCCCGTAATACCCGGCGATCATCGGCGCGGCGATGCTGGAAAATGCCACCAACACGGAGCGCAGCAGCCCTGCCGTCCGGGCTGCGGGCTGGTAGATGCCCACGGTACGCACGTCGGTCAGCAAGCCCAGCATCACCACATCGATCCAGTGTGAAAGAATCGAGAAGAGCGCAATAGCAAGCAGCGGCAGGGCAAACCGGCTGAGCTCTCGGCTCCGTTCAGCCTGCAGCACCGTTGGCAGCCCGATGCCGGTCATCGATCTGAATCGCGGTACAATCCACAAAAGAGCAAGCAGCGGAGCCACAAGAAAAGGCAACGCCAGCGCGGCCTCGCGTCCCCAAAGATAGCGTGCAGCAAGCATGGTGAGCAAAAACAGTCCAGGCACGATGATCTGGGTCGCCATCATTTTGGGCATGAGACGCCGCTGGGCCTGAATGGCAAACCCGGCCATGCTGGTCGTCACCGACATCGGCAACGCCACAGCGACCGCGAGCAGGGTCATGCGCAGCACTCCGTCGCCGTGTAACAACGAGGTGAGCGATCCGGAGAAGAGCACGATCAGCAACCCAGCAACAAGGGATGCAAGCGAGGTTCGTTTTATAGCCGCAGCGATCACCTGGCGCTGCTCCTCACCCTCCCGCTGGTTGACGAAGCGCAGGAGTCCGGAATCGTAACCACCAATCGCCAACACTTCGGCCACCTGCTGCACCGCGACAACGAGCGCATAGGTGCCAAGCGCATCGACCCCGAGCAGCCGCGCAGCGAGCAGGTTGTAAGCGAAGCGCACCACCTGCCCAAACACGAAACCGACCATCGAAATACCGGCCTCCCGCGCAATCGTCACCTCGCGTTTCACGACCGCCTCCATTGCATGGCGTCACGCAACTCTCGCACCATCGCGGCAGCAAGCGCGTCCCAACTGTGCGCCCGGGCGAACGCATGTCGCTCACCCTTCCGACAATCGGCAAGCGCATCGGGTACGAGCCGGACAAACTCCTCAGATGTCGAGACGACGTGCACCACATCGCTCGCCTTCCGGACGGCATCGCAGTAATCGATGGCGAGAATCGGCACGCACGCCGCCGCGTACTCGTAGAGCTTGTTCGGATTGGAAGCCCGTTTCAAATCGCTCCGTTCGAGCGGCATCAGCGCCAGATCGAACTGCTGCACCCACGCCGGAAGCTCGTCGTAATCGATCTTGCCAACCCAGTGAACATTCGGCAAGCAGAGCAAATCGGCGTGACGCTCCGCCCAGTCGCTCGCATACGCCGGGCCAACGAGCACGACGCTGAACTCCGGCCACGCTTTGGCGACCGACGCGACGAGATCGGCGTCGAGCCAATCCATCGCGCCCGCGTAGCCCAGAATCGGCCTGGGCAACCCGGCAAGTTGCGACGGCGTTTCGCGACGAGGCGTTGCGAAGTGGTCGAACTCGACGCCGTTGCCGAGTTCGACGCATCGCTGCTCCGGTAGCGTGTCAAGCAAAAAATGACGGATATTCGTCATCGCGAGTCCCGACCTGTCGGTACGTGGCGATCCATCTTTTGTTGATTTCGCAGGGTTCGCATGGATTGCCGCGTCGCGATGCTCCTCGCAATGACGGGGAATACGCCAGACTGTTTGGTATTGACTTGACACTAGTCTCGGCATGAGTTTGTCGAGCAACGGATCACTCACGTAAAAAATCAGGTCGGCCTTTTCGACAAACCGGCGCATCGAGTCGTGCAGCCACGGCTGGCCGGGCGTAAAGGCGAGGTGGTCGTCGTTGGCGTCGTAGAACCGCAACCGGCAAGGCATCACAGCCGCCGCGTCGCCCCAGTAAATATTGCTCAGTCCGATGATCCGGTCGGCGGATGAAAATCCCAACAGACGAAACCAGAATGCGGCAAGCGTTCGACCGACAAGCGTAACAAACCAGCGGATAAGCGGGTTGTCGAAAAGCTGCGGCTTTCCGAGCGGAATGGTTTTGAGGAACGGCACCGTCACCACCGTTACACGCCCACGTTTGGCCGGCAGCCAGTGCTGCTTACGACCAAGCGTGAAGGGCTCGATGAAAAGGATCCGCCACTCCTCCGGAAAGCGGGCGAGCAACCGCTGCTTGCGGGTCGAAAGAAAGTCCCACTGGATTTCGGAGAACCAGATGAGGTCGATGTGTTCACCGCCGCGCCGCAAGCTCGTAAATCCTGATTTTTTCAAAGATGCAGCGCAGCATCGGCCTGATACCATGCAGACAGAAAAGCGGAGAGCGGATGCCGAACTCCGCGCTCCGCACCACCTCGAATCCGGCCCTCGCAACGAGCGCGTCAAGCGAGCGCTTCGGCATTTCGTGGAAATGATCGGGGCTTTGCAGGAAGCCCGGCTTCCACGCCGGAGTGGAGAGGAACAGGCGCGACGACGGCGCAGGATCGAGCGCGTCGCGAACCTGAAGCAACAGGTGAAGCGGATTGTAGAGGTGCTCGATAACCTCGAACGCCGTTACCACCGGATAGCGCGCAGCCACATCGAGCGGCTCGGTGTCGAGATCAACCGAGGTCGTGTCGAAGCGGCAGCCGAAGTGCGCTTCGAGCATCGCGGTCGCAGGCGTGCGGTCGCCGATGTCAAGTCCCGCCCGCGCCGGAAGCGAGATCGCGTCGGACGCTGCGACGAACGCAAGACTTTTCTCCCACCGCATCCGGTGCGCGGGATCGGCGCTCCACGTCTGGTCAACGACCGTCCGAAATGGTTGTCCGACCGTCATGCATCCTCCCGCTCTTGCGATGACGCTCGCCGGAACAGTTGGAAGCGCAACAGACCGAGCAGAGCCCGGAACGGCAGCAGCAGCGGATAGAGCACGAGGCTACTGAACATGCCGTGCTTTGCGAACAGCGTCATAGCTGCGCCGCTCTTTCGGAGCTGCTTTCCGAAGTTCATCTCCCCGCCGGACGAGGCTGACACACGATGCCAGATGCGCGACGCGGGCTGATACATGACGGCGAGGCCGCGCTCGCGCACCTTCATCGAGAGATCGACATCCTCGCCGTACATCCGGAACCGCTCGTCGAAACCACCGACCTCATCGAACACAGGGCACCTCATTGCCAGGCAGCAACCGGTGGCGTACCCGACCGGCTTCAGCGCGTCGAAACGCGGGCCATCGGACTGGCGGATGCCCGTGTGCTCGATCAGCCCCGTCGCAGGGTTGACCGCACCGCCCGCATACCAGATGCGCGCCGGATCGTCTATGTAGAGAATTTTCGGAGCGACGATGCCAACCCACGCATCGCGCAGGGTTTCGATGAGCGGCTGGAGGAAGCCGGGATCAACGATGGTGTCGTTGTTCAGGAACACCACGTTATCGAAGCCGCGCCCTCGCAGCGAACGGAATGCTGCGTTATTGCCTCCCGCAAAGCCGAGGTTGCGCCCAAGTTCGAGAATTTCGACCTCCGGAAAAGCCCGGCGGACGAGCGCGACCGAGCCGTCGGTCGAGCCGTTGTCGGCCATGATGACAGTGAACTCCGGCTGGCGCACCTTCCCGAGCGACGCCAGACAGACGAGCGTGTCAGCCGCACCGTTCCAGTTCAGCACGATGACTGCCGTTTTTTCGCCGTTCATGCCGACCTCCGGGAACATCGCTCAAGAAAAGTGGCCGATTCCGATGCGAACGCACTCCACGAAAGCTTGCGGCAAACTTCGGCGATCCCCTCCTCCAGCGGCAATTGGTCGCGCTCGCGGAAAAATTCAACGATCCCGTCGGCCAGTGCCGAAGCCCCCTCTTCGCGGACGATCCAACCGGTCTTCCCGTGCTCGACCTGTGCATCGAGACCTCCGGCGCTGCAAGCTATCACCGGCACGCCGTGGCCGAAAGCGAGCGGCGCAACGCCTGACTGCGTGGCCGAACGGTAAGGCAACACTACGGCATCGGCGGCGGCCATCAGCATGGCAACCTCACTGGCAGGCACGTACCCTTCGCGAAACTCGACAGCGCCGTCGATGCCGAGCTGCCGGGCCTCGTCACGGAAGCGCGCCGAATCGAGCATGAACTCCCCGGCAACAACCAGCTTCGCCGACGGCTGTTCGCGCACTACGGCAACCATCGCATTAAGCAGCGTATCGAGGCCTTTGTACTCACGAACGTAGCCGAAAAAGAGCAGCACCGGCGCATCCTCCGGCAAACCCAGCGTGCGCCGCGCTTCGATCTTGGCGGGAGCAGGCGTTTGCGACTCGTAGAGAGGATGAAACAGCGAACAGGTGCGCGCGTCAGGGCTGAAGCCGAGCAGCTCCGACTCGACGCTGCGGGAGAGGGTGATGAAACCGTCGGACGATGAAACCAGCAAGCGCTTCAGCATCGGTTCCCCCGGAATGGATTCATGAGAAGTGAAATTGTGTAGCAGCACCACGCTCGGCAGGCCGCTGATCCAGCGCAAGATCGTGATTAGTGGCGCAAGGACAGCACTCCAGTAGGCAACGAGCAGCACGTCAGGGCGGCTCTGGCGAAGCTGGCGAGCCACCGAAAACCAGGTGAAGGGATTCATCAGATCGATGGAGAACGGCGTCGATGCCGGTAGTTCGACGCCGGGTTCGACCGCCGGACGCCCCTTCAGCAGCCAGCGAGGCCAGAGGCGGCGGTAAGGCACGGCCGTCACATCGCAACCAGCCACGCCCAGCGCCTGCCGTAGGCTTTCGCTAAAGCGTGCAATCCCCCCTTTCAAGGGAGGAAACGGGCTGATCAGGGCTATCCGCAAAGGCTTCAAGGGAGCGGAGTCCGGCTTGGGGGCAACCGGGAGTTACTTCTCGCCGAACCCCTGTTCGAAAAATTCGATAAGCTGCCGCGCGGCTTCCGCCTCGTCCTCCCCTTCCAGGCGGAGCACAAGGCGCGAACCCTTGGGGGCAGCCAGGCTCATCACACCGATGATGGATTTGGCATTGATGGCAGAGCCCTCCATCTCGATGAAAAATTCGGACTTGAATTTGGAGGCGAGTTTGACGACAGCCGCCGCAGGCCGGGTATGGAGTCCCGCACTGTTGGTTATGGTCACTTCCTGGACGATCACGGATACTGGTCGGTTTTAATGGTTAAGAGTTCTTACCATCGCGATTTCATCGCACGCCATGAGTTTCGGGCAGTTGGTGCAATCGCGCCAGATTTTCTGAGGAAAATACTCTTTTTCAATCTGCTTATACCCCATTTTATCGAAAAATCCGGGACTGAGCGTCAGCACGAACACCTCCTTGACCCCCTCTTCGGTCAGCACAGATTCGGCTTTTCTGACCAGAAGACTTCCGATGCCTCTGCCGCGGAACTCATCAACCACGGCAAGCGAGCGGATTTCAGCCAGCTTGACCGAGTAGAAGGCCACCGCACAACAGCCGATAAGCTGTCCCTGGTATTCGGCCACAAAGAAATTACGAATATGCTCGATGATGCTCTCGACAGGCCGCTTGAGCATGATGCCCTTCCCGGCATAAGCGTCCGTCATCCGGGAAATCTGTTCAGCCTCATTCAGCCGCGCGTTGCGGATGATGGTCTCAGTTGCCGGCATCGTCAACGGTGATCTGGGTTGAAGTGGAAATCTGTCTCCACAATTCATCCTTGAGCGCTTTGAGCCCCTGACCGGCCACGCTTGAAATAGCGATAACCTTGATGCCCGGCTCAAGCTCCGGTATGGCAAAATCTTCCGGCGCGATGTCCATCTTGGTGATCACCGCAAGCCTCGGTTTGGAGAGCAGCGAGGCATCGAACTTCTCGAGCTCACGAAGCAGGGTTGCGTACTCGGCGGCAATATCGGCCGAATCGGACGGCACCATGACGAGCAGGGTTTTGGTGCGCTGGATATGGCGCAGAAACTGAATTCCAAGACCGCGCCCTTCGGCAGCCCCCTCGATAATGCCGGGAATGTCGGCCATCACGAACGACTTGTAGTCATCGTAACGTACGATGCCGAGATTGGGCACCAGCGTGGTGAAAGGATAATCGGCGATCTTCGGACGTGCGGCGCTGAACACCGAGATCAGGGTCGATTTACCCGCGTTCGGGAAGCCCACGAGGCCAACGTCGGCCATCAGCTTCAGTTCCATCTCAAGCTCGATCTCATCGCCCTTTTCACCGGGCTGTGCGAATCGCGGTGCCTGACGGGTGGCCGTGGCAAAATGCTGGTTGCCCTGGCCGCCACGTCCGCCCTTGGCGATCATGATCTCCTGGCCGTCTTCGACCATATCGCAGAGCACTTCACCGGTTTCGGCATTGCGCACCACCGTACCGCAGGGAACGCCGATCACGACGTCATTGCCGTTCTTGCCACTCTTGCGCGCGCCCATGCCGTGTTCGCCACGACCGGCGATGTAGGACTTGCGGTACTTGAAGTCGAGCAGAGTGGAGAGCTGCCGGTTGGCACGCAGATAAACATGGCCGCCGCGCCCGCCATCACCGCCATCGGGGCCTCCCTTGGGCACGAACTTTTCTCTTCTGAAACTCACGCATCCCCGTCCGCCGTCACCAGCCTTGACCGAGATTTTCGCACTATCGACAAACTTCACGCTTCCGTCCTTTTTGTAAGAATCCTTTTTGTAGGAATCGCCATCGTTACCTAAGTTATTCTGAACTTAACCCTGCACTAACAATGCCTGCTGCACGTAAAACCAAGAAGAATCAGACTTCGACCATCGAAGAGCTGATCCAGCGTCTCGAAGAGCTTACCGGCCAGATCGAAGATCCCGACACCGGGCTCGAGAACTCCATCGAACTTTACGAGGAGGGCCGCTCGGTTGCCGAAGAGTGCCGCAAGCGCTTGCAGGAGACCCGCAAGAAACTCGAAACAATCACTCCTGACAAGCCCGCTCAGGCCACACTGCCTGCTCAGTCCGAGAAGCCTGCCAAACCGGAGCCACCGAAAGCGGCCGGCCTGTTCGACATGGAGAGCTGAGAATTCTCAGGCGTCCAGCAGCTTTTTGAGAATTTCGTTGACCACCTTCGGGTTGGCCTTCCCCTTCATCTTCTGCATGCACTGACCGACAAAAAAGCCGAACAGCTGCGTCTTGCCGCTGCGGTACTGTTCGAGCTGCTTCTGGTTTGCGTCGAGAATCTCCTTGATCGCCGCCTCGATCGCACCCGTATCGGAGACCTGCGCCAGCCCTTCGCGCTTGACGATCTCCTCCGCCGTCGCTTCGTCCTGCTGCATGATCTCGAACACCTGCTTGGCGATGGTATTGCTGATCGCGCCCGCACCGATGAGCTTGATCAGGCCGCCGAGCCGCTCCGGCAAAATGGCGAATTCATGAATATCGAGGTACTTCTCTTTCAGCGTGCGCATCACCTCGCCCATCACCCAGTTCGACGAGGCTTTGGCGTCGCCTGAAACGTTCACGGTCGCCTCGAAATAGTCGGCCAGCTCGCGCTCCACGGTGATGACGCCAGCGTCATACGCAGGAATGCCGAACTCCGAAACGAAACGCGCCGCGCGATCTTCCGGAAACTCCGGCAGCTCTTCGCGCATCCTGTGCATCATGCCGTCATCGACCAGCACCGGCACGAGATCCGGATCGGGGAAATAGCGGTAGTCGTGGGCATGCTCCTTGCCGCGCATCGAGCGGGTTTCGAGCTTGTCAGCGTCCCACAGGCGCGTCTCCTGAACGATCACGCCACCGCCCTCGATCACCTCGATGTGGCGCTTGGCCTCGTACTCGATGGCGCGCTCGACGTTGCGGAACGAGTTCATGTTCTTGATCTCGGTGCGGGTGCCGTACTCGGTCGCGCCCACCGGCCTGACCGACACGTTGGCGTCGCAACGAAGGCTGCCCTCCTCCATGTTGCCATCGGAGATGCCGAGGTACTTGACGATCTGGCGCAGCTTCTGCAGATAGGCCGAGGCCTCTTTAGGCGTGCGCATGTCGGGGTAGCTCACGATCTCCAGCAGCGGCACGCCGCAACGGTTCACGTCGATGTAGGTGTCGTCACCGATGTCGTGAATCGACTTGCCCGCATCCTCTTCGATGTGAATTCGGACGAGACGAACATCCTTGCGCCCCTCTTCGAGTTCGACGTGAATCATACCCTCCGAGCAGATCGGCTCCTCGAACTGCGAAATCTGGTAGCCCTTCGGAAGGTCGGGATAGAAGTAGTTCTTGCGCGCCATGATGGAGTGGCGTGCAATGGTGCAGTTGGTGGCGAGGCCGAGCTTCACGGCGTCCTCCACCACACGGGCGTTCAGCACCGGCAGCGCGCCGGGCAACGCAAGGCAGACAGGGCAGACGTTGGTGTTGGCCGCCTTGCCGAAGGTTGCTGAACAGCCGCAAAAGGCCTTGCTTTCGGTATTGAGCTGACAGTGGACCTCAAGGCCCACGACAATTTCATAGTTCATTGAAGCAGAAACTGAAAAAGTGAAAAAACCTTATCGAAACCAGCTGGAGCTTACCGTCCCGGCTTGAAGCTGAACTTCTGGCCGCCAATGGTCGCCTCACCCATGATACCGGCATTCGGCATCGCAAACACGGCAACGCCATCCGAATAATCGGTATTGGTAGCCATGCCCGCCTGAACAAGCACCACGCCAGCCTGTGCGCTCAGCTCGAAATTGCCTTTCGTAAAATTGGCAAGTGCGGCCTGATCCTTGAAGAAAATGATCTCGGAAAACGCCTGTCCACCAAGCTGCGGACCAACATTGACCAGCGTCACCGTTGACCTGCCGATAGGCACGCCGTGCTCATAAACGATACCTTTACCGTGACCTCCACCGATCACCATAAAGCCGCCCTTGTAAATATCCGAAAAGACCGCGTAACCGTAAGCCCTTGAAAAGAAACGCTCAAGAGAAGGATCCTCTTTCCTGAACTTTCCGATTGTCCGCTCGGCATTCGCCTCGTCAGCCGGATCCCATCCGGCACGAGCCGTTCCGAACATCATCATAACCGCCGCCAAAGCAATCAGCAGCGTCCGCATCGTTTGTACCCTCTTCATCATGGCAACATATTTTTCGTTGGACAAATAAAACCAAACCGGCAACAAGTTGCAATGCAACGCCAGCCTGCAATGTACGATTTTCCCATCTGAAAACCCGCAGATGGCTGCACCTGAACGGTCTCAAGAAGTTGGACGCTGAAGCGGTCTGAATCTTTTGGCGTTCACAGAATCCTCAGGACAAGCTGGATGTCTTAAATTATACGTTACGGCTTGATGAGACAAAAAAGCCTCCCGGTTAGGGAGGCTTTTGATCTGCTGCTTTTGTGGACTCTGTCGCTTACTGCGCAAAGGGGCAGGAGCCGGTCGAGCAACCGCCGCTTGGTGCGGAGCCTTTGGACGATGACGATTTGCTGCCGCAGTAGTCGGTGCTGTAGAAGCCCGAACCTTTGAGCACAAAACCGCCGCCAGCACTGATGACGCGCTCGTAGCTCTCCTCTCCGCATTTGGAGCATTTGGTCAGGGCGTCTTCGGTCATGCGCTGAAAAATATCCTCTTCATGACCACACTTGCTGCAACGGTAATGGTAAGTTGGCATATCTCTTTTCCTCCGTTCTAACGTCTATTCTGGATATGTTGATCTGTTCTGCTCGGGTTGCAAAAACCCGGAAAATTGGATTGCATATATAACTATATTTAAATTCAAAAAAAAGTTTCACCGGTGATCGTAAAAACGCGGGCGGTCGTACTCCGCGACATCAAGTATCGCGACCAGTCCAAGATATGCCTGCTCCTGACAAGGGAGTACGGCCAGGTGTCGGTGATCCTGAAAGGCGGCCGAAGCGCGAAGAGCAAAACCGGAATGCTGTTTTCGCCAGGCAACCTCATCGATGCGGTACTCTATAAAAAAGGCAACCGCGACCTTCAGCTTGCCAGTGACGCCAGCCTGGTGAAAAGCCCCCTCTCCGAAACGCCCGACCTCGAACGCTTCAGCGTGCTCTACCGGGTGCTCGACCTCGTCCGCTACGCTTCCGGCCCCGAAGAGAAAAACGTGCCGCTCTTCACGCTTGTTGCCGCCACCATCGAACGGCTTTGCGACACCGAGCGGGACTTCCAGCCGATTCTCGCCGGCTTCCTGTTGCGTCTCGTCAGCGTGCTCGGTTTCACCCCGGCGCTGAAACGGTGCGTGTTCAGCAACTACGACCTACTGGGCAGCATCGAAGAGATGCAGCTCGACGAGCTGCTCTTTGTGCACGACCCCGGTGGCTTCGCCCTGCCGGGCAGCGCCGTACCGATGGGCGCGACGATCCAGCGCGTACCGGTGAGCCACTATCTCTTCATCCGTGCCCTTGCGGCAACCGGCAGCCAGGCGGCGTGCCCGGAAGCCTCGCCCGAGGAGGTCTCAGCGGTCACGGCACTTCTGCAGGAGTACTGCGCCTGCCACCTTGGCCGGATGCCTCACCGCAAGCACCTCGACATCGTCTCACGGCTGATCTCCGCCTGAGCCAACCCGTTAGGTTAACGGGTTTTCAATCTTCGGGACTATTTTCTATCTTGACCAGTTATTCATTAAATCACTCCTCGACAAATTCAAACCGAACGATTCGACATGCCTGTACTTACCCGTTCTGCCGAGCTTTTTGAAAAAGCCAAAAAGTTCATCCCCGGTGGCGTCAACTCCCCGGTTCGCGCCTTCAAATCTGTTGGCGGCACCCCGATCTACATGGCCAAAGGCCAGGGCGCTTACATGACCGACGTTGACGGAAACACCTACCTGGACTATGTCGGATCATGGGGCCCGTTCATTCTCGGCAGCATGCACCCCCGCCTGACCGCCGCAATTGAATACACCCTGCGCAACATCGGCACCAGCTTCGGCACGCCGATCGAAATCGAGATCGAAATCGCTGAGCTGCTTTGCCAGATCGTGCCGTCGCTAGAAATGGTTCGCATGGTCAACAGCGGCACCGAAGCCACCATGTCTGCTGTTCGCCTCGCTCGCGGCTACACCGGCAAGGACAAGATCATCAAATTCGAGGGCTGCTACCACGGCCACGGCGACAGCTTCCTCATCAAAGCCGGTTCCGGCGTGCTCACTCTCGGCGATCCCGATAGCCCGGGCGTCACCAAAGGCACCGCCAACGACACCCTCAACGCCACCTACAACGACATCGAGTCGGTCAAGGCCATCGTCAACGAGAACAAAGGCCAGGTCGCCGCAATCATCATCGAACCGGTCGCAGGCAACACTGGCGTCATTCCGGCCAAGAAAGAGTTCCTCGTCGCCCTTCGCGAGTTGTGCGACGCTGAAGGCATCGTGCTGATTTTCGACGAGGTGATGTGCGGTTTCCGCGTGGCCCTCGGCGGCGCTCAGGAGCTGTACGGCGTCACCCCCGACCTCACCACGATGGGCAAGATCATCGGCGGCGGACTGCCGGTCGGCGCATTCGGCGGCAAGCGCAAGATCATGGAAAACATCGCTCCGCTCGGCTCGGTCTATCAGGCAGGCACCCTCTCGGGCAACCCGCTCGCGCTGACCGCCGGTCTGGAAACCCTGAAAATCCTCATGGAGGAGAATCCCTATCCGGAACTCGAAAGAAAAGCCGCGTTCCTCGAAGCAGGATTCAAGGATAACATGAACAAGCTCGGCCTGAACTACACGCAGAACCGCGTCGGCTCGATGGCCTGCCTGTTCTTCACCGAGAACGAGGTGTACGACTACAACAGCGCCATTACCGCTGACACGGCCAAGTACGGCAAGTACTTCCACTCCATGCTCGACCAGGGCATCTACCTCGCCCCGTCGCAGTTCGAGGCCATGTTCACCAGCTTCGTCCACACCGACGAAGACCTGGAGAAGACCGTCAAGGCAAACTACAACGCCCTCGTCGCCGCTACCAAGTAAGCAGCAAGAGGACGCACAGAAACGCAAAAAGGGCTGCCCGAAAAGGCGGCCCTTTTTTGTTTGTGGATGATTTTGGGGATTGGGTTGAATGTGCAAGCGAACGCAGTTATGAAGCCAGCCCAATCTGCCGATATTTCTTTATGACAAGCTCTTTGTAGGCCAGCTTGAGTTCCGGGTCAAGGAAACTCTTGTCAATCAGGTTTTCCAGAGCTGGACGAGCCTTGCTGAATTTCCGGAACACTCGATCCTGCACCACCTCGTCAACCGACAATGTTTTCAACGCTGCTTGAAAATCCGTGAGCATCAGCCGTTTTTTCTTGCCGTTGAGCGTCAGGGCAAGCTCTTCATCGTCGGATGGCATCACGAGCGCGGTGGAGACGAGGTCATAAGCCGGGGCAAGGTTCACGCCCTCTTTTTCGGGAATATCGATCAAGGAAAAATTTTTCAGGTGCATATCGGCATTACCGGTCAGAAAGCAAAACAGCACCATCTCGAAAAAGTTGATGACATCGAAACCCGGATTGACCGAAAAACGGCGGATCGCTTTTGCGATCTGCTCATACGAACCGTCGTATTTGTTTTCCGTGAGACGTCCGGTAATCTGGCACATATCCTCCATGTGCAGCTTTCCCTTCTTCGTACGATCGATGCGGCGAGTCAGGTAGGCCAGCGTTCCCGATTTCATGCGAATCAGGCTGTGCGGAACGGTTGCAATCCGCAACTCCTCGGCCATGTGCATCGTCAAATCCTCGATTTCCGGCAATTGCGGGAAGCGCGGTGATGGCGGCTTGAGGATATAGCCGCCCCACAAGCCGACGATGGTGAAGCGTTGAGGCGAGCGGGTTTTTCCGTTGGACGCCAGGTGCAGCGAAAGTTTGGGCTGTACGCCGGTAATTGCGGTATGGCTCCGAACGACCTCCAACGCAAGCTCATCGAGCTGGTTTTCGTCGTAAGGCAACAGCGGCGGAGTGGCCGTTCCGAACATTTTCCGACTGCATTTCGGATGAAAATCCGTCTCACCGGATTCCAGCGGTTCATAGCAATAGAGACATCGCCGTTCCATAAGCTACTCCGAAAGAACAGGATGCACGTTGACCGCCCCGATGCAATCCGCGCAGCAGTTCATCAAAAGCCCCATGCGATCTCGCGGATTGATTTTCCAATTCCGTTCGGCAACATCGAGCAGCCAGCCTTCGGGAATCAGGCCGTCAAAAAACGGAAACATGGTTTTGCTCGAATACGCAGCAGCCTGCAACGGCAGCGTCAAACTGACCGGCTTGGGATTTTCCGATTCGAGGTACGCCTGATCGTACAGGAAATGATAGCCCTCCTCATCCTGCACAAGCCAGCCCGCTGTTCGGTCAAGATATTTCACCTCGGCTTTCCGCATGGCTTACTCCTCCCACTCCTGCCGAACAGGGCCAAGCTCGTAACCGAACAGGGCGAGCACCTGGTTCACCTTGTCCATCCGCAACGTCTTTTTCCCCTGTTCGAGATCACGGATAAACCGCAGCCCCGTGCCAGCCTTCTCCGCCAGCTCAGGCTGGGTCAAGCCCAAAGACTTGCGCCGATTACGAACAAATTCAGATAAAGCATTCATAAGCCTCGAGACACTGATCGGGTATAGTTGATATAACTTAGAAGGAAGCTATACCATTACGGGTATAAATGCAAGAGGTTTTGATGGATTTATACCCGATCTAATATAATTGCTTCAATAAAAACAGAATTATACCCGTTCAGGGATACTTCCACTCCATGCTCGACCAGGGCATCTACCTCGCCCCGTCGCAGTTCGAGGCCATGTTCACCAGCTTCGTCCACACCGACGAAGATCTGGAGAAGACGGTCAAGGCAAACTACAACGCCCTCATCGCCGCTACCAAATAAGCTGCAAGAGGACGCACAGAGACGAAAAAAGGGCTGCCCGAAAAGGCGGCCCTTTTTTGTTTTAATTCTCTTTCTTAGAATAAGATTTCTGTTTATCTAGAAATACTTAATACCTCTCCCTCAATCAGCCGCCCTAATCCTTTAGACTTAGTATCATAATCATAAAGGCAATAAAGAAGCCAAAGCTTTTTCCAGAGATCATCATCATGTTTCAAGTATTCAGCAGAAAGCCCAATATCTATAGCTTCATGGTAATCTATTACAGCTGCGTGAGAATTATATGAAGATGGATTTGATAGTTTTTTTAAGACAGCTTCAATCTCTTCATCTGACTTATCCTGCATCATCCCATTTTTCAGTAATAACTTGGCTAAAGATCGCATTCTGTTGACTGCCATTTCAGCAAGTTTTTTAAGGTGATGGGGTTGAGAAGGATCTTGACTAATTATTTCACAAGGGATTGAAAGCCCCCCTTGTTGTTGCCATTGAGGATCAATAGGGCCTAGCTCTGAGTTAATACCCATGACTATTTTTTCGGCAGATAATGCAATCACAGTCCCCGCTGATTTTGCCCAACTTGGAACAATTACTCGCCATTTCTTAAACTTATGACGCAAGATTCCAATGAGCTTTTCAGTTGCATCAACAACCCCTCCTGGGGTTTGAATCAACAAATCAACTTCCTCAGCACCAATGCCGGATATGATTTCCGACAAATCATCAGGGTCTGTAAAGTTGATTTGTTGATCTAACTGTGCAAAATAAACTATTAGAGGTCTATTTGTTAGCTCTTGGATATCCGAAATGAGCAACTGCCTTATATACCGATCCTTTTCCTTCGCCCAATATTTAGGCGATTGGGTGGGGGTAATCGACGTTCGCGGGAATTGATGGCTGACATTGTTGCTCATAACAATCTGCGCATTTTTGGGAGGATAAGTCCGGAAAGTGGGTGGAGCTCTTAAGATTTGGCTCTGACTTTGGTACCGAAAAATTGAACACAAGAGTGTCTGGAATGAGTACGCCATTCTCCATGAACCGAGAGGTAATATCAGCACTCATAGTTTCCTCCTCTAACAATTGGTTCGTTTTAGTGCACAAAAAAACACTAAACAGGATATTTGCTTGAGATGCGTCTAATTGAAGAAGTGAATTTACTTAAATCTTATGAAAAAACCAGAAAGACCTTTAATTAGTTCAGCTTTTTGACTTGGTATTCTTGCTGATTTTCAATTCTTTTCTCTAATCCTACGTCGTCCACTGCCGCACCGCTTCCCGCGTCACCAGCGCTTGCGCTCCGGACTCTTTCAGTAGGGTCTCCACTACCGGCAGGAATTCTTCGATCTTTTCGGTGATGTCCACGATTTCGATCACCATCGGCAGCTCTCCGGCGAGTTCGAAAATCTTTGAGGTGTGCACTTTGTGGCGCAAGCCGAAGGAGAGGAGGCCGCGGAAAACCGTTGCGCCGGCCATGCCGCGTTCGAGGGCTTCGCTGACGAGGAGTTCGTAGAGCGGGCGGTGGTGCAGCTTTTCCTGCTCACCGACGAAGATCCGCAGAAGTTCCGATTCGATGAAGTTCATCATTGCCAGAGTTTTGCAAGAAGGGTTCCGGAAAAAAGACAGGCAAGGCCACCGACGAGACTACCCGCAACGTACAGGCTGGCGTAAAGCGCCTCGCCGTCGCGCATGAGGCCGCCGGTTTCGTACATGGCGGTCGAAAAGGTGGTGAAGCCCCCGCAGAAGCCGGTCGTCAGAAGCAGGCGGGCTTCGGGCGAGAGCAGCGTGGTCGAAAGCGCCAGTTCGCTGATGAAGCCGATCAGGAACGAACCGAGCAGATTGACCGCAAAGGTTGCAAAGGGAAATCCCGTACCCGAAAACGGCACGGCGAGCGCCACGAGGTAGCGCGCCACCGACCCGGCAAATCCTCCCGCACCAACCAGCAAGACATTTTTCATCGCTCCGGCTCCATCAGCGGCTACAGCAATTGCCGTCGTCATTGCCGGTCTGCCGACCCTCGATGCGCTTGTGGGCGCAGCACATCTCGTCGTGGATGTTCATGAGAATATTGAAAATGCCGAGACAGATAATGGTCGGCGCCCAGAGGCCGATAAAGATCGCCATGAGCTGGCTGTTGGCCGCCGTGCCGAAAATGAACACGTAAATCGAGAGGATGATCGACAGCGCAGCGGCTATGAGGTAGTAGGTCGGCTTCATAACGGATGGTCCTTGAATGAAAATGAGGTGTTTTCTGAATGTAAACATTTTGGGCTGTCTCCATAAACCCGCAGAGCAAACGATCCGTTCAGCAGGCGGCCTGCCGTGCGTTTCGGAGATTGAGAAACGCATTGAGAAGGAACACCACCGATGCGGCGAGGATGATGGTCGCGCCCGAAGCCAGGTCGAACACCCACGACAACCAGAGCCCGGCGATGCTGAACACAATCGAGAGCAGTGCGGCAATCGCCATCATGCGCGGCAGACTGCTGCTGTAACTCCGCGCGACGGCAGCGGGAATGGTGAGCAGGGCGATCACCATCACGATGCCGACCACCCGCACCATAATCACCACGGTCAGGGCGATGAGGCAGAGCATGAGCAGATCGAGCGCGAGCGTTTTCAGGCCCGAAATCCGCGCGTGCTCCTCGTCGAACGAGACGGCGAGGAACTCCTTGTTCAGCGCGAAAACCATCAGGCCGATCAACAGATCGAGCAGCGTGATGAGCCAGAGGTCGGAGGTCGGCACGGTTAGAATGTTGCCGAACAGGTAGCTGAAGAGGTTGGGCGCGTAGCCTGGCGTGAGGCCGATCAGGATGACGCCGATCGACATGCCCGCCGCCCAGAACGCGCCGATGGCCGTGTCCTCGGAGACTTTCGCTTTGCGCGTCAACAGGCCGATGCCGATGGCCGCCGCGAGGCTGAACGGAATGATGCCCACCAGCGGATTGAGACCGAGGTAGTAGCCGAGTCCGATGCCGCCGAAGGCCGTGTGGGCGATGCCGCCGCTGATGAAGCCGATTTTGCGCACCACCACGTAGGAGCCGATGATGCCGCAGGCAATGCTCGACAGGATTGCCGCGAGCAGCGCGTTGCGCATAAATTCGTAGTGCAGGAAGTCAGGCATGGCGGTGTCCGGATGTGGGTGACGAGGAG
The DNA here is from genome assembly GCF_000020505.1 of Chlorobaculum parvum NCIB 8327. Classification (NCBI taxonomy): domain Bacteria; kingdom Pseudomonadati; phylum Chlorobiota; class Chlorobiia; order Chlorobiales; family Chlorobiaceae; genus Chlorobaculum; species Chlorobaculum parvum. Next base: position 157,705 of record NC_011027.1, on the reverse strand, counting down.
ACGGGTGCGGACGGGGCGCGGTGCTCGACGATATCGACCGGGTAGCCGTACAGGTTCTCAAGCGATACGCGACCGAGCGTGGAGCCCTCTTCGTGCATGTCGAGCGTGCAGTTCAGGCAGGCGATGCGCGTGACGTGGTGCGCAATGGTGCCGGTGTCGTGCGTGACCAGCACGATGGTGTGGTCGGCCTTGAGCCGGTCGAGGAGGTCGTAAATCGTGGTCTTCATCTCCGGATCGACGCTGGCGGTCGGTTCGTCGAGCAGCAGCAGGTCGGGTTCGCCAGCCAGCGCCCGCGCGATAAGCACGCGCTGCAACTCGCCACCCGACAAGCTGCCGATCCGCCGGTTGGCGAGTGCCGTCAGCCCGGTGATCTCCATCGCCTCGGCGGCCTTCGTGCGATCATCCTTGCTGTAGCGCAGGAACAGCTTCGATTTGGAGAGCCGCCCCATCAACACCACCTCGCGCACGCTGATCGGAAAGGTGCGGTCGAATTGCAGGCTCTGCGGTACGTAACCGATCCGGCCCACGATCTCGCCCGGCGCCTTGCCGAACACCGTCACCGTGCCTGATGTTGGCTGAATCAAGCCGAGCATTACCTTGAGCAGCGTGGTCTTGCCGCCGCCGTTCGGTCCGAGCACGGCCAGAAAATCACCCTTATGCACCGAGAGGGAAAGCCCCTTCAGCACCGGCGCGCCGTCACGATCGACGCACAGCTTCTCGCAGACGACAATCGGCTCGCTCATTGCATCCCCCGCGCAAAGGCCGCTGCCGCCTGGTGAAGATTCTGAAGATAGTCGCGAGCCAGCGGATCGACCGTCACCGTCGCGCCGCCGATGTCCTGCGCGATAGCGTTGGCCTGCGCCGTGCTGAACTCGGGCGAAACGAACACCGCTTTGATGCCCTCGCGCCGCGCCTCTTCGATCACCCGCTCCATCTGGCGCGGCGTCAGCGTCTTGCCCTCCTCTTCGGCGGCGATCTGCGTCAGTCCATAGTCATGGGCAAAGTAGCCCCAGGCGGGATGGAACACAAGAAAGCTGCGGTTTTGCAGTCCGGCTAGTTGCTTGCGAATCTGTTCGTCAAGCTGTTGCAACTCCTGATCAACTGCGGTCCGGTTGGCTGCGTAATACGCCTTGCCATCCGGATCGATAGCCACGAGCGAGCGCTCGACGTTCTTCGCAATCAGTCGGGCATTTTTCGGAGAGAGCCAGAAGTGAGGATCGAGGTGGCCGTGCTGATGCTGGTCGGCCGGTTCAACTGCGGCGTCTTGCTCCGTCTCGCCCATCGGCAGCAGCGCGACCCCCTCGGAGGCATTGCACACTGCCATGCTTTTGTTGAGATCGATCAGGCGCTGCATCCAGTCAAGTTCGAACTCGACGCCCGAACCGGCCTTTACGAACAGTGCCGCATGGCTGACCTGGGCCATCTGCTTCGGCGTCGGCTCGTAGGTGTGCGGATTGCCACCGGAAGGCACCATAACCGAAACCGACACCCTGTCACCGCCGATGCGCTCCGTGAACCACGCCAGCGGCTCGATGGAGGCCACGACCTGCAACTTGTTCGACTCTGTTTTGCCGGCGCATCCATTCAGCAATGGTATGAGCAGCAACAACAAGAGAGCAAGAGGTCGGATGGGACAAAAAAAAGGAAGAGATGAAGCGGCCTTGTCTGGTCGTCATGTCTGGATTCCCGGTTGATTGAAAACAGTGTCTCTTTTGTAAAGATAGGGTAACGGCAGAGAATCCAAAACGTTGGAGGGGGTCAGGCTTCCCCATCATCGGGAAGCCTGACGAGAAAAACGATCAAGCCTTTTTGTAGCGGTTCAGCGCACTGACGATCGCTTTGATGGAGGCGAGGCTGATGTTCGAGTCGATGCCCGATCCGCACACCAGCGCCACGTCATCGAACGAGAGGCGGATGTAGGCGATAGCCATCGCGTCGGAGCTGTGGCCTATGGCGTGCTCCGTGTATTCATCGACATGGAAATCGATGCCGGTGTGGCTCACCATGCCGCGCACAAACGCATCCAGCGGCCCGTTGCCCTTCGCCTTGAAGGTGAACTCGCCCTTGGGGCCGACCATCGAGGCGCTGACGATAGTGGCGACCTCGTCGTTGCGATCCGGATCTTCGTCGCTCCAGCTGATAGTGCACTTCTTCATCAGATAGGGCTCGGTTGCGCCGATGTACTCCTTCTGGAACAGCTCGTGAATCTGTTCGGCGCTCAGCTCCTCGCCGGTGCGGTCGGTCACCTCCTGCACGGCCGTACCGAAATCGGGCTGCATCCACTTCGGAATCTGGATGCCGTACTGTTTTTCCAGAAGATAAGCGATGCCACCCTTGCCCGACTGACTGTTGATTCTCACGATCGCCTCGTAGTTGCAGCCAACATCCTGCGGGTCGATCGGCAGATAGGGCACATCCCAGATGCCTTCGGGAGCGCGCTTGTGCATTTTCATGCCCTTGCTGATGGCATCCTGGTGCGAGCCAGAGAAGGCCGTATAGACCAGATCGCCCGAGTAAGGGTGGCGCGGATGCACAGTCATGCGGGTGCAGCGGGAGTAGACCTGCTTGATATGCGGCAGGTTGGAGAAATCGAGCTCCGGATCGACACCTTGCGTCATCAGGTTCAGCGCCATGATGATGATGTCCATGTTGCCGCACCGCTCACCATTGCCGAACAGCGCGCCCTCGATGCGATCCGCGCCCGCCATCACGGCCAGCTCGGAGGTTGCCACCGCCGTGCCGCGGTCGTTGTGAGCGTGCACGCTGAAGAGTACCGCATCGCGATCCTTGATGTTGCGGCAAAACCACTCGATGCGGTCGGCGTAGACGTTCGGAGTCGAAAGCTCGACCGTGGAGGGCAGGTTCAGGATCACCTTGTTCTCCGCCGATGCGCCCCACTCGTCCATTACCGCGTGGCACACGTCCAGCGCGTAGTCCAGCTCGGTGCCGGTGAAGCTTTCGGGGCTGTACTCGAAGCGGATGCCCGGATTGCCACTTTCCTCTTTCAGCTCGCGAACCAGGCGCGTGCCGGCCACAGCGATGGAGATAATCTCCTCGCGGCTCATGCGGAACACCACGTCACGCTGCTGGCGTGAGGTCGAGTTGTAGAGGTGCACGATAGCGTTTTTCGCCCCCTTGATTGCCTCGAAGGTGCGGCGGATCAGATGTTCGCGCGACTGGGTCAGCACCTGAATGCTCACATCATCCGGGATGATATTTTCCTCGATCAACCGGCGCACGAACGCGAACTCCGTAGCCGAAGCTGACGGAAAGCCGACTTCGATCTCCTTGAAGCCGACAGAGACCAGCAGCTTGAAAAATTCGACCTTCTCTTCGACGCTCATGGGAATCGGCAGTGCCTGGTTGCCGTCACGCAGATCCACGCTGCACCAGATCGGCGCTTTGGTAATGATTTTGTCGGGCCAGGTACGGTCTTTCAGGCCGACCGGCGTATAGGATGCATATTTCCGGTAATTCATCGTACTCATGACTGAGTCTCCATTTATTCTCAATTGAAAGGTAAAGTCCTGTAAAGTAAAAAAGCCGCTTACCCTGAGAGGATTGCGGCTTTAAACTTGAATTTCATGCAGTCAACGAAACTACAACGCACGCCCCCTCAGGCAGGTAAGACCTGTAAGCAATAGAGCGAGTAGAAGCATGTTGTTGACTTTTTTCATACAAAATGACGTACCGTTGAATCGTCTTGACGAAAGTGGAATAATATACACAATTCTTTTGCCTCTGCAACACCATTGCGGCTGCATCATGTCACTGTGAACAATGCGCTATTTCCAGCAGTTCCCCGGTGCGCTTCGGCATGAGCGCCTTACCTCTGCTTCACTGCCATGAAGCGTAAAACCTCGTGCCCAGACTGGTCATACAGCTTCAGATGCGGTCCATTGATTCTGTAACTGCGGCTTTTGCGCAATGCTTTAACAAACGCCCTGTCGCGCGCCATTACCCCGGATTGGCACATCATCTTCGTTGATGCGATCGGCCCGAAACGGATGAAGCCCGGCGATTGCTTGAACGAACCGTTGATCTGGTTGCAGCCGCCAGAACCGACCATCTTCTTCGATGAATACAGGATGATATGCATATCCCGCCGCTGTCCGCGAATGAACTCCGCTTTCTCTCCCTCGATCCGCTCAACCCGCCACCACGTTCTGAACAGTTTCGGCGTTCCCGAATCCGATTGCGAAGCATAGCGAGGCGCGCAAGCGGTAAGCACCGCGAAGAGGAGAACGAAAAGGTATCTAAGCATAACGCAGCAATTTCGATAGTGATCGGAGGATGTGGCTGTAGAGGGATAATATATAATAATAGCCGGAAATTTGGGGAGAGGAAGAATCCGACGAATAATCCACGGTTTCTATGGATCAGAGGCTGGCGGAGTGGACAAAAACAAAAAAAAAGGAAGCGCCGCATACTCAAGCACTTCCTTTTTTTAAGTTCGATGCTCCGCGAGTAGGATTCGAACCTACATCCCGACGAGTCGGGATAACAGCCGAATGCTCATAACCATTACAAAAGCACCGCCTCGCCAGCGATTAACCGTTCAATCATCTTGCTGCTTTTCCAAGCCTTAACGGTTGTTTCGGCTACAAGAGCTTGAGCTTTTGATGGATACTTTCTGGTGAAGACAATTGCCCATGGTCGGTAACGGGAGGTAAAGCCTTTCTCGAAACCATTGTGATACTCCAAACGACGTTGCGGGTTCGACGAGACACCAACGTAATAGCGATCAGCCACTTCGGATTTGAGGATATAAAGGAAGTACGGGATCGGGTTATCCACGAAATCAGGGGTAACGGTGGACAAGGCGGACAGATCGGACACAAACAAAAAAAAGGAAGCGCCGCATACTCAAGCACTTCCTTTTTTTAAGTTCGATGCTCCGCGAGTAGGATTCGAACCTACAACCCTTCGGTTAACAGCCGAATGCTCTACCATTGAGCTATCGCGGAATCTATAGGCTCTCCGGGATCGAAGAGATGCAAATATACGATGGACATCTGAAAATCCAAACCGCGAACGTCATTTTTTTATAAATTTTCTTCCTGACACAAGGTGCCGTTTTTCTTTTTCGATGATAATTTTTTTACATTAATGCTCTTTTATGGAAAAGAGGGTATTATGGCCAGGGAAAAAGCGCTGATCGGGATTCGCCTTGCCGGGCTCTCAGAGGGAGTCCATGAGTTTGAATTCAACTGCATGGCGGCTGAATTCGGCGATCCGGCCCTTTCCGAGGCCGGGTTTTCAGAAGAGGTTTCGGTCAACGTAACCGTCGAGAAAATGGAGGGCGAGATGATCGTCACCCTGAAGACGTTTGCTGTTGCCGACCTGACCTGTGACCTGTGCCTTGCACCAATCACAGCTGAGCTGAACGGTTCGTACCGCATCTTTTACAGCTATGAGCAGGCAAATGAGCGAGATGAGGAGTACCGCCTCATCGACAGAAACACTGTTTCGCTCGACCTGACCGAAGATGTCCGCGAGACTCTGCTGCTTTCTGTCCCGATGAAAGTAACCTGCACGGACAATCCCGATTGTCGGGTTTTCCATCAGGAAGAGCTGGGCGAACCGGGTGAAGACAGAAAGCCCGACAGCGACTGGCAGGAATCGCTCGAAAAACTGAAAAACAAGTATCGTTAACCGTTGATTCTAAACTGAATAGATTATGGCCAACCCGAAAGCCAAGATGTCCAAGTCCAGAAGGGACAAAAGGAGAGCACAGTTCAACGCCCGCACCAAGGCAGCTGTAACCGTCGTTTGCCCGAACTGCGGCGAGCCGACCCTTCCGCATCGCGCCTGCCGTCACTGCGGCCACTACAAAGGTCGTCAGGTTACCGGCAAAGTTGTCGTCGCTTAAGCAGTTTAATAAATAAGACAGCATGGCCATGTTGACCATTGTCGTGGATGCCATGGGTGGCGACAATGCCCCGGCTTGCGTTGTCGAAGGCACCGTAGAGGCTCTTCGTGAAAGCGGAAACCGGTTCGAAATCCTGCTGATCGGGCAGGAAGACAAAGTCACCCCGCTCCTGAAGGAGTATGAGTCAGAGTCGCTGAACATGCGGTTCATGCATGCTCCCGAGGTCATCACCATGGAGGATGTTCCTGCTATCGCTGTCAAGTCGAAGCAGGAGTCGTCGCTTGTGCAGGGCCTGAAGCTCTGCAAAGCCAAAGAGGCCGACGCTTTCGTGAGCGCCGGAAACACCGGCGCAATGATGGCGGCATCCCTGTTCGTGCTCGGCAGGCTTCCCGGCGTGCAGCGCCCGACCATTTACGCTTACTTCCCCAGACTGGGCGAAGGACTCACCAACATCGTCGATGTCGGTGCCAACGTGGACTGCAAGCCGGAGCACCTGGTGCAGTTCGCCGAAATGCTGACGATTTACCAGCGCTACGCGGCCTCGATCGACAATCCGACCGTCGGCCTGCTCAATATCGGCGAAGAGGAGGGCAAAGGCCCTGAATATCTCAAGCAGACCTGGAATCTCCTGAAAGCGGCTGCCGAAGAAAAGAAGATCAACTTCATCGGCAACGTCGAAGGTCACGATATCCTTGCTGGAAAAGCCTCAATTGTCGTTTGCGACGGGCTTGTTGGCAACACTATTCTCAAATTCGGCGAAAGCATTCCGCACTTCCTCGGCTCGCTGTTCAAACCGGCGCTCGAAAAGATGGTGGTGTCTGGTAAGCTCGACCAGAGTGCTGCCGCACTGGCAGGCCAGGCTTTCAAGCAGATCTTCGAGCCGTTCGATGTAGAGACGTTCGGCGGTGTGCCGTTCCTCGGCGTCGACGGCATCTCGATCGTCGGCCACGGCCGTTCGTCGTCTCGCGCGATCAAGAATATGATTTATATGGCCGAGCACATGATCGAACAGCGCGTCAACGAGCGTATCGCAGCAATGCTCTCCTGAACCGGCCAAACTTCCATGCAGGCAGTGACGAACCGGAACGATCATCCCCTCTCTTTTGGGCTCGCTCAAAAAATCCGGCACCGTAACGCATTTCCCGTTTGCTCATCAATGGATCCCATACTATGAAAGCAGCCATAACGACGACCGCCAAGTATCTGCCTGAAGAGGTGCTCACCAACAAAGATCTGGAGCGCATTCTCGATACCAACGACGAGTGGATCACCACGCGTACCGGAATCAGGGAGCGAAGAATCCTCCGCGATCCGAAGAAGGCAACCGCTTACATGGCTACCGAGGTCGCTAACAGCCTGCTTGAAAAGCGCGGTATTTCTGCCGACGAGATCGACCTGATCATCGTGGCGACCATGACCCCCGATATGATCTTCCCCTCGACCGCCTGCCTGGTACAGGGCAATATCGGAGCGACCAACGCCTGGGGCTTCGACCTTTCCGCCGCCTGCTCAGGCTTCGTTTACGGGCTGCACACCGGCGCGCAGTTCATCGAATCGGGCAACTGCAAAAAGGTGATGGTGATCGGCGCGGACAAGATGTCCTCCATTCTCGATTACGAAGACCGGACGACCGCCATCCTGTTCGGTGACGGCGCGGGCGGCGTGATTCTGGAAGCGGCAAAAGAGGATGGGTATGGAGTTCTCGACGCGCGGCTCTATTCGGACGGCCTCAATGGCCCGAACCATCTCCTGATGTCAGGTGGTGGCAGTCTCCATCCGGCCTCGCACGAAACGGTCGATCAGAGGATGCACTTCATCCGCCAGGATGGCCGCCAGGTATTCAAGGCTGCCGTGACCGCGATGGCCGACGTGGCCGTGGAGATGATGGAGCGCAACGGCCTCACCTCCGACACCATCGACTGGCTGGTGCCGCATCAGGCAAACCAGCGCATCATGCACGCCACCGCCGAGCGCATGGGCCTACCGGAAGAGAAGGTGATGATGAATATCCAGAACTACGGCAACACCACCGCAGGCACTATCCCGATCTGCCTGGCGGAGCTGGACGAACAGAAGAAAATCCAGACCGGCTCGAACCTCGTGCTGGTGAGCTTCGGAGCAGGCTACACCTGGGGCGGCGTTTACGTCCGCTGGCAGTAAGCCGAACCACTCATTTTCGACACACACGATATGAAAGCATTTGTTTTTCCCGGACAGGGCTCGCAGTACTGCGGCATGGGGCGCGATCTTTACGAACGCTTCCCCGAAGTCAAGGCGCTGATGGACAAGGCCGACGAGATTCTCGGCTTTTCGATCACCAATATCATGTTCAACGGCAGCGAAGAGGAGCTGAAGCAGACACGCTACACCCAGCTCGCCATTTTCCTGCACAGCTATGCGGCGGCAACGCTGCTGGGCCGCGAAGGCGTGGAGATGGCGGCGGGGCACAGCCTCGGTGAATACACCGCACTCTGCTTTGCCGGAGCGCTCGATTTCGAGGATGCCGTCAGGCTCGTTGCCAAGCGCGGCGAACTGATGCAGAACGCCGGGCAGCAGAATCCCGGTACGATGGCCGCCATCATCGGTATGGCCGACGAGGCACTCGACGGACTTCTGCAGGAAGCTGGATCGGCAGGTATCGTGCAGGCGGCGAACTTCAACTCGCCCGGCCAGATCGTCATTTCCGGTGACGTCGATGCGGTCAGAAAAGCGGTCGAACTCGCTCCGTCGAAAGGCGCGCGCATGGCCAAGGAGCTGGTTGTCTCGGGCGCGTTCCACTCACCGTTGATGAAGCCTGCCGAAAAGGAGCTTGCCGAAACGCTCGATACCATCGCAATCCGCGACGCTGAAATTCCGGTCTGCATGAACGTGGTGGCCAAGCCGGTCACAGCGGCGGCGGAGATTCGCGCGAACCTCATCAGCCAGCTCACCAGCTCGGTGCTCTGGAGCCAGTCGGTGCAGGCGATGGTCGATGCCGGCGTCACCGAATTTGTCGAAGTCGGCCCCCAGAAGGTGCTTCAGGGACTCATCAAAAGAATCAGCAAGGCAGCCTCGATTGCAGGCGTCGATACCGCCGATCAGGTGGACGCCGCGCGCAATTAAGCCTAAGCAAAACGAAAGAATACCATTATGACCATGTTTGAAGGAAAAACGGCGATCATCACCGGCGCAGCCCGCGGAATCGGTCAGGCGATCGCCCTCGACCTGGCTGCCAAAGGCGCCGACATCGTGATCGGTGACGTCAAGGCCGAATGGCTGAGCGAAACCGAAGAGGCGCTCAAGCAGCTTGGCGCGAAGGTCACCTGCAAGGAGCTCGACGTCACCAGCGCCGAAGCCTGCCAGAACGTCTTCAACGACGTTGCCAAGGAGAACGGCCGTATCGACATTCTCGTCAACAACGCCGGCATCACCCGCGACGGCCTTCTGATGCGCATGAGCGAAGAGGACTGGGACGCCGTGCTGACAGTCAACCTCAAGGGTACCTTCAACTGCACCAAAGCCGCCACGCGCACCATGATGAAGCAGCGTTCCGGCTCGATCATCAACATCGCCTCGATCATCGGCCTGATGGGCAACGCCGGACAGGCAAACTACGCGGCCTCGAAAGGCGGCGTGATCGCCTTCACCAAATCGGTCGCCAAAGAGCTCGCCTCGCGCAATGTCCGCGCCAATGCCATCGCCCCTGGCTTCATCTCCTCAAAGATGACCGACGCACTCTCCGAAGAGGTGCAGCAGCAGATGCTCGCAGCCATTCCGCTGGGCGTGTTCGGCTCGCCACAGAACGTCGCCGATGCCGTGACCTTCCTCGCCAGTGACCAGTCTGCCTACATCACCGGGCAGGTGCTGAGCGTGAACGGTGGCATGTACATGTAAGCTAACATTTTGCCCAACGGCGACTTAGCAACGCATTCAATTGCATGTGCAGGCCGCCGTTGATGCCTCCGAGCGCCAGTTTGCCCGGTGGCGTTTTCTTCGTATATTAACGAACGTGCTTTTTTGTAATCGACATCAACCATTAATCCGGAGAACAGTGCTATGAGCGCAGCCGAAATCAAAGATAAAGTGTACGACATCATCGTCAGCAAAATGGGTGTCAACAAAGATCAGATCACCCCTGAGTCCAAGTTTGCCGATGATCTCGGTGCAGACTCGCTCGATACCGTTGAGCTGATCATGGAACTCGAGAACGAGTTCGGCGTGCAGATTCCTGACGAAGATGCCGAGAAGATCGGTACCGTTCAGCAGGCGATTGACTACATCGTCAACAAGAAGTAAGAACAGCGGCATTCTTTTCAGGCAGGGCATACCCCTGCCTGAATAACGTAAAATCTGAACAGATGGGTCTGGAACTCAAACGAATCGTCGTTACCGGAATTGGAGTGTTGTCGCCTGTCGGCCATTCGGCAGCGGACTTCTGGAACGCCCTCATGGCGGGCAAAAGCGGCGCTGCACCGATCACCTATTTCGACGCGACCGATTTTGCCACTCAGTTCGCCTGCGAGCTGAAAGATTTCAATGTCGAAGATTTCATCGACAGGAAATCAGCCTCTCGCATGGATCCATACTGCCAGTACGGTGTCATCTCCGCCGAACAGGCCCTCAAGGACTCCGGGCTTGACCTGCCATCGATCGATCCAACCCGTATCGGCGTGGTACACGGTTCGGGCACAGGCGGCATGACTATTTACGATCAGCAGTTCAGGCAATACCTGGAAAGAGGCCCCCGAAGGGTAAGCCCCTTCTTCATCCCGATGCTGATCTCCGATATCGCTGCAGGACAGATTTCCATGAGAAATACCCTCATGGGCCCCAACTACGCAACCGCCTCGGCCTGTGCGACCTCCCTGCACGCCATCATGGACGCGGTGATGATTCTGCAGATGGGCATGGCCGACTACATGGTATGCGGCGGCTCCGAAGCAGCGATCACACCGATGAGCGTAGCGGGTTTCAACTCGGCCAAGGCACTCTCGACCCGAAACGACGATCCGACAACAGCTTCACGTCCCTACGATGCTGATCGCGACGGCTTCGTAATGGGTGAAGGCGCCGGCTCGCTGGTGATCGAAACTTACGAATCGGCCGTCAAGCGCGGCGCGAAAATCTATGCTGAAATCGCCGGCATGGGCGCATCCGCCGATGCGTATCACCTGACCGCTCCTCACCCGGAAGGCCTTGGAGCACTCAGCGCGATGAAGACAGCCCTGAACATGGCTGGTATCACGCCGGACAAAATCGACTACATCAACACGCACGGCACAGCCACTCCGCTGGGCGACCTTGCTGAAATCAAGGCTGTCAAGAAGCTGTTCGGCGATCACGCCTACAAGCTCAGCATCAGCTCGACCAAGTCGATGACCGGTCACCTGCTTGGCGCGGCTGGCGTCGTTGAATCGATCGCCTGCATCCTGGCCCTGCAGAACCAGACCGTGCCTCCGACCATCAACATCGACAATCTCGATCCGGAGATCGATGTGGACGTGACCCCGAACACGCCGAAAGAGCGGCAGATCGAGTACGCGCTCAACAACGGCTTCGGCTTTGGCGGGCACAACGGCTGCCTGATCTTCAGGAAAGCCCCGGCGGCCTGACCGCAAATGGCTCGACGATGGGGAACCTGTGGCAAAAGTTAACGTCACTGCCGCTCCTTCGTTCAGAGGCGTCCAATGAACCCTATGGGGGCACAACGGACGCCAACAGCCCTGACCTCGCTGCCGCAACCCTCAGCCATCTGGAGCACCTCACCGGACGCCCCTGCAGCCGTCGCCAGATCTACCGTATCGCTCTTACTCACCGTTCCTTACTGCACGACCATCAAGGCGAAAGCGAGCGCCCCGAATCAAACCAGCGGCTTGAATTCCTCGGCGACGCCGTGCTCGACCTGCTGATTTCCGAACACCTGTTCAGGCTTTACCCCGAAAGCGACGAGGGGCACCTCTCCAGCAACCGCGCTAAAATTGTTAACCGCAAGGCACTGGCCGCCTTTGCACGCGAGCTCAAACTCGGCGAGCATCTCATTATCGGCGAATCAGCCAACCTGCAGAAAATCCGCACCAGCGACTCGGCGCTTGCCGATGCCTTCGAGGCGCTTGTCGGAGCGATCTATCTCGACCAGGGGCTCGACGGAGCGAAGCGCTTCATCATGAACCACGTCATCACCATGGTCGATCTGAACCGGATCGTCGAAGCGGAATTCAACTACAAAAGCCGACTGATCGAGTTCAGCCAGTCTCACCAGCTCCCGCAACCGGTCTATACCGTGGTTGCCGAAGAGGGCGCGGAGCACGAAAAGACCTTCGTCATCGAAGTCTCCTGCAACGACATACCGCTCGGCAAGGGCACCGCACCACGAAAAAAGGATGCTGAACAGCTCGCCGCCAGAGAAGCTATGAAGAGGCTGGAAAACGAGAATCCGTTCCATCAGGCTACAGAGTCATGAAAATACCAGCGCCCCCTCTGTGTAAATCGACGACGAAATCGCTTGATAACCCTTCCAACCTCAAGCGCTACTTATCGACACAAGGAGCAACCGCCAGATTCATGCATGAAAGTATGTTCCTAAAACTTCAGCTGGGTTGCGTTAAGAAAATGTAATCCGAATAGCACTGCTTTGAACAAAGTCTTAAGATTTCATTCTAAACTATAAAGTTATTTAAGATTAAGGACCCATTTCTTCGGATAACAGAAAACGCTTTATATTTTTCCACATATAGGTTATAGCTCATTTCCCCCATTCAATGCATAATAAACCTCATCCATATCAATTGGTTTTGATAAAATCTGTAGCGCAGGAAGTCCCTTGATCTTTAATTCTTCATGTATCTTATTATGACCTGTCATAACTATGATATTGCCTGAAGAAACACCATAGTCATAAATAAGGTCAAAAATAACCCCATAGCCATCTTTTGCACTATTTACAGATAAATCTATATCGACAAATATATAGTCATAATAAGTGACGCCGATATAATCTTTCAGGTGCTGCGACAGGCCGCAAACATCGTATTGTAGTTTTGATTCAAAGTAATATAAACTTGCCGCCTCAAATACATTTTTTAACTCTGCAAATTCGTTCTCAACGATTAGTACTCTCATGTGAAACAGGAATGATTATCTTAAAAATGAAAAATCCATCCATACAATCAATCTCACTTTTTATTGACATATTGGATAGCAATTCGTAGATGATGCTTAAGCCTGAAGAACTCCTTTTCATTATCTCAGAGCGAACTCCTTGATTATATCCTTTAATCATGGCCTTGTCCTCATCACGACAATTTGCCATATTTTTCACTCTTAATGTTAAATAGCCATTTTCGCATGATGCATCAACGACAGGCTCGCCCTTACCACTTTTTTTTGCATTATATAATATATCATATAATGCTGTACGCATAACGTCTGCGTCATATTGTATTAAGCAAAAATCATCTGCCTCGCAAACATTCACAGAAGGAACTCTTCCAAAGATTGATTGATAGACAAAACGACAAGTGGCTAGCAAGTGATCCAAATCATAATTATCAATCGCATTTGGCAGAAAAGGATTCCTCGATTTCTCCAACACTCTCGTCACCAACGTGTGTATTTCACCCATTTCTCTCCTAGCATTGATTTCCTCTTCAATAAGTAGATTTCTGAAATCATTCTTTCTTGGATCACTATCAGATATAGCCGTATACTTTTCCTGCATTGTTATATAGTTTTTATCGGGGAAAGTCGCTGCCTTATAGAGTGCATTGATTTTATGGCAGTCATCACATACGAATACTTATCAGCGACTTTTTTCATCATATCAACCCTCATTATAGATATTTCTCGATTGAGGTCGATATAATTTATGGCCCTATCCAAAACTGGCCGAAGCAAGCTATACAGCACAACTGGGCGCAAAACTTTAAAAGCGTATTTATAATCAAGAAGAATTAAGAAGATATATTTTTTATCATGAATTGCAGAAAGAAATACAGAATTATTAGCGCAAAGCTCTCCATTAATGGAAACCGGATGATCAAAGGAAACGGGAAATGGGTCTTCTAAGCTGGCAAGAACCTTGTCCGGATTGTCAAACTTTATGTCACTTACAAGCTTTGAGGCATTTAAAAAAATAAAATCTTGCTCTTTTAAATAAAAGCAATATATGGCCCTCATCTTCAAGACGTAACGAAGTGGAGAATTATTGATTTTTTGCATTAATTCGGAGTATATCTGAATAGAGCTTTTTCCAATATAACTTCTTAATGCAAAGCCCTCAGCAACTTCAACAAAATCATCAATAAAGTCCCTCTCTATAGAGCGCAATACACTCATTTCAGCCAATATTACCAAGGCTAAATACGATAAAATAATGGAAGTAAAGCCTAGTCGGGTAAACGCTATCTCACAATTGTTGACATAAAAGAGCAAAAGCAAAAAAAAGAAGTTATAAACATACAGGAGGGGATTTCTAAATCTTCCGGAATGATTGACCGAGTTTATTACCGGCATTACAGCATAAACGTAATTTACGGGCAATTCCATATTCCTGCCATACAAAACTAAGAATATTAAAAGATAGTCATTTAAAAGTCTCAAGTGAGAACGAAATTGATCTTGGCGGCCTGATGATTTTATAAAAATAAAAACATAGAATGCCAAAAAATAAAGATAATAATACCAATCAAAAACATACCCATAAAGCATTAGAAGAGCAGCGCCATAAAAAACCAGTATTAATCTAAAAAACACTGAGACAAAATACTTTGTCACTTTTTCAAGTATTCGCACGTCTTTAACCATATTATAAATACCTCTCCTCTATTTCTTTAATTAAATACTTGACAACAATTACCCAAAAGAGCACCCTCTCAAGGACCAACAAAAAAATACCCCAAAAACTTAAAGGAGAAACATCCACCTTATCGCTTAAAGAAAAAAATAAAACTATAACATTTAACGCATGATTTATAAGCCAGTTTGATGAGTATGCATTTTTGTCAAAAGCGAAAACTGCGCACTCTTGGCAGACATTATTTGGCAAAAGAAAAAATATTGATAAAACCAACAAAGATAATAAGCCAAAAAATAAACCATAAATATCTTTAGTAATCCATGCAACAATCAACCTACCAAGCCGTCGCAAATTATGCCAAGAATTGAGATACTCACTAAAAGCACACTCGTACTGCTTCTTTTTTATCTTATTTATCAGAACAACAACTTCTTCAGAAAAGCCCTTATCAACCAGCTTTCTTTTAAAGAATCGCAATAACTCTAGAGACTCTCTGCACTTTAGAGTAGAGATTGCATTAAATATTTTATCAAAATTTAAAAAATCATAACCATAATCCCGTCTCTCAACACATGTGACATATATCGAAATAAAGTCTTTCACTAAAAGATATAGATTTTTTTTATTTTCACTCTTTTTGAGCATGCAAATTAAGCTGTATAGCCGTTCTACATCAGACCACTCATAAAGAGTTGAGTCGCTTAATCTATTTATTCGTCCCTTTTTATAATTCTCATACAAAGAAGCAACAAGTTTTTCAAATTCCTCTTTTGCCATCAATAATCATATTTAGCTTATCGATACAGATTCTCATATGTATGAGAAAAAAACTCGTTACACATTCTGAGGTGAATCATAATGCGTAACTATGATTTAAGCAGCCCGACGACATTCCTCTCTGGGTTATTTCAAAGATTACGTCTAATTTTCAAACTTGCTAAAAATCCGAGATCAATCCAATTTCTATTCAATACTATTGAACATTCGTCCTCTCCATGCGACATGATGGCATTGTAACTGTTTCATGCCCTCCCCCCTCTTTACACACGCCCCAAAATGCGTATATTGTGAACCTTCCGGCCTGAGCGATTTCGACCGGGAACATCGTTAATTTATGCAGGTCGTTCTGCTCTCGTGCGCAGCGACCCGATGAAGCCTCTCAATCAAGGCCTGTCCATGAAAGAACAACTGATCTTTGACCTTTCCCGCAGCGGTCGCAAGGGCTACTGCCTCTCTCCGCTTGATATTGACGAACGCCCGGCGGATGAACTGCTGCCGTCGAAATTCCTGCGCAAGGAGCCGGCTGAACTTCCGGAGATGCCGGAGAGCGAGGTGGTGCGCCACTTCGTGCGGCTGTCGAACCTGAACTACCACGTTGACAAGAACATGTACCCGCTCGGGAGCTGTACCATGAAGTACAATCCCAAGATCAACGACTACACCAGCGACCTGCCGGGTTTCGCGTCGATGCATCCGTTGCAGCCGGAATCGACGTCGCAGGGCGCGTTGCAGCTCATGTACGAGCTGGCCGAGATGCTCAAGGAGATCGCGGGCATGAAGGCGGTGACGCTGCAACCGGCGGCGGGCGCGCATGGCGAGCTGACCGGCATTCTGCTCATCAAGAAGTATCACGAAAAGCTCGGCAACTCGCGCCACAAGCTGCTCGTGGTCGATTCGGCGCACGGCACCAATCCGGCGTCGGCGGCGCTCGGCGGCTACGAGTGCGTGTCGGTCAAGTGCGATGAATCGGGCTGCACCGACATGGCCGACCTTCGCGCCAAGCTCGATGGCGAGGTGGCCGCGCTGATGCTCACCAATCCGAACACGGTCGGCATTTTCGAGAAGCAGATGCCGAAGATCGAAAAGCTGGTGCACGGCAACGGCAGTCTGCTCTACATGGACGGCGCGAACATGAACGCCTTGCTCGGCATCACCCGCCCCGGCGACATGGGCTTCGACGTGATGCACTACAACCTGCACAAAACCTTCTCCGCGCCTCACGGCGGTGGCGGCCCCGGCAGCGGCCCGGTCGGCGTCAGCGAGCGGCTCGTGGAGTTCCTGCCGGTTCCGGTGGTCGAGAAGGTCGAGGAGAACGGCGAGACGCGCTACCGCCTGAACTCCGGCAAGCCCGACACGATTGGCCGCATGATGAACTTCTACGGCAACTTCTCGGTGCTGGTGCGCGCTTACACCTACATCCGGATGCTCGGTGCCGAGGGTCTGCGCCGCGTGTCGGAAAATGCGATCATCAACGCCAACTACCTGCTCCAGCGGCTCGTCGAGCACTACGCGCTTCCGTATCCGCGCCCGGTGATGCACGAGTTCTGCCTGTCGGGCGACCACCAGAAAAAGGAGCACGGCGTCCGCACGCTCGACATCGCCAAGCGGCTGCTCGACTACGGCTATCATGCGCCGACGGTCTATTTCCCGCTCATCGTCAGCGAGGCGCTCATGATCGAGCCGACCGAAACCGAGGCCAAGGAGACGCTCGACGCCTTCGGCGATGCCATGATCGCCATCGCCGAGGAGGCCAAGTCGAATCCGGACATCATCAAGTCAGCGCCAGTCACCACGCCGGTCAAGCGGCTCGATGAAGCGCAGGCCTCGCGCCAGCTCAACATCTGCTGCCCGCTCTGATTTGCCATTCAGCAGAAGCCATTCCAGATCGAGGCTGTTCCGGAGAGACTACCGGGGCAGCCTCTTTTTTTGTCACCATTCCAACCTCCCCGCCGCGATTTCCCGTTTCTTCCTCAGGGATATGTTTCATAGATTTCCCACACAGTAATCAGTACCGTTTGCCCGAACAGAACAACCGTGTTCAGAAGCTCTGCCAAACCATGCGTTTCCGACTCGCCTCTGCCGTAGCGCTTTTTCTGCTTTTTGCGTCCATGCTGCAACCCGGTCAGGCCACGGCCAAAACCACCACTGTTGCGCCCTACACGCCTGAAGAGACCGACATCAAGCAGCTTTTCAATCTTGAACTGCCGTGGGTCGAACAGACCTTGCAAGGCATGAGCATCCGGCAAAAGGTGGGGCAGATGATCGTGGCGAAGGTCTATGCCCGTTATACAGGCGACAACGATCCAGAGTACCGGCTCATCTCCCGCCTCGCGACAGAGGGCAAAATCGGCGGCATCATGTTCCTCAAGGGCGACCTCGAAAGCGCCGCCAGGCTGGCAAACCGTTTCCAGAACCTGTCGGCCGTGCCGCTGCTGGTGAGCGCCGACATGGAGCGAGGCCTTGCCATGAGGCTTGACGGCGCGACGGAGTTCCCGGCGGCGATGGCCGTCTCCGCAGCCGGAGATCCCGAACTGGCACGCAGCATGGGCGAAATCATCGCCCGGGAGGCGCGGGCTGTCGGCATCCAGCAGAACTATGCGCCCACGGTCGATCTGAATATCAACCCGGCCAATCCGGTGATTAACACCCGTTCGTTCGGAGACCGCATTCCGCTGGTCAACACCATGTCGGCGGCCTTCATCGACGGAATGCAGTCCAACGGACTGGTGGCTACGGCCAAGCACTTTCCGGGGCATGGCGACGTCACGGTTGACAGCCACTTGGCCCTGCCGGTGCTCGAAGGCGATCGCAAACGGCTCGAACGCTACGAGCTGCAACCATTCCGGTCAGCCATTTCGCAGGGCGTAATGAGCGTGATGGTGGGCCATCTGGCCGTGCCGAAACTGACCGGATCGCTCGAACCTGCCTCGCTTTCCAGAAAGATCGTCACCGGTCTGTTGCGCAAGGATCTCGGCTTCAACGGCCTCATCGTCACCGATGCCCTGAACATGAAGGCGCTGCAAAGCGGCGGCCTGACGCCCGAGGAGGTCGCCGTCAAGGCGGTGGAGGCGGGCAACGACATTCTGCTCTATCCCGAAGATCCCGAGCGGACGTTCGAGGCGGTCTGCGCCGCGGTGGAAAGCGGCAAAATCTCCGAACGCCGCATCGACCAATCGGTGCGCCGGATTCTGCTGGTCAAGCACTGGGTCGGCCTCGACCGCCAGAAGCTGGTCGATCCCTCCCGGCTGCATGAACTGATCGGCACTTCGCAAAGCGCCAAGGTTGCCGAACGGTTGGCCGAGAAATCGCTCACTCTGGTTCGCGACCGCGACAGGATGCTGCCGCTCAGCCTGCCGGACAGCGCCCGGGTCGTCAATATCATGCTCAATGATCGCCCTGGCGAAACGTTTGGCAGCAGCTTCGCCAAAAGGCTTGGCAGGGAGTATGCAGTTTCCAGCATACGGCTCACTCCGGCAAGCGGGGCGAAGACGTTCCGGGAAGCCTCGATGCTGCTTTCGAAAGCCGACGCGGTTGTCCTGACCACCGGCATCCAGGCTTGGTCGAGCACCACGTCCTCCAGACTCACCGAGCTGCAACGCGACTTTGTGCGCAGCCTCCCGGCCATCCTGCAGCAGGGGACACCGATTATCTTTGTCTCGTTCGGCACGCCCTACATCTTCACGGCATTCCCTGAAATCGGCACAGCGCTGTGCGCTTACAGCTCGAACGACTATTCGGAAGCCGCTGTCATCAAAACGCTCAAAGGTGAACTCGTGCCGAGCGGCAAACTTCCGGTTTCACTTGAACGCCCTGAACCTTGATTCTTAGGCACATAATTACCTACCTTTCAAGTCTATCTTTCTTGTTGTTCCGCTACCCGTCCGCTGAGCCGGGTGGCGCCTGAAATCATTCTACCGATCATGGCAAAAACCGTCAGGGACGAATCCACCGCCAGCGCCTACTGGGCCGCGGTCAACACCTTCTGCGCGCTCGACGACGTGCACGTCATCGCCGACGCGCCGGTTGGCTGCTACAATCTGACCGGCGTGGCCGTCATGGACTACACCGACGCCATTCCCTACCTCGAAAACCTCACGCCCACCAGCCTCACCGAGCGCGAAATCTCCTCGTCCGGCAGCTCCGAAATCGTGCAGGAGACCATCGACAAGCTGAAGGGTTCCGGCAAGCAGCTCATCCTCGTCTCCAGCGCCGAGAGCGAAATGATCGGCAGCGACCACCAGAACATGCTCGCCATGAAGTACCCGTCGGTGCGCTTCTTCGCCTCCGACTCGCTCGGCCAGAACGAGTGGCAGGGGCGCGACCGGGCGCTGGCGTGGCTCTTCGACCAGTTCGACGACGGCCAACCGGCACAGATCGAACCGGGCACGGTGAGCATCATCGGCCCGACCTACGGCTGCTTCAACAGCCCCGCCGATCTCGCGGAACTCAAACGCCTCGTCGCGGGCGCAGGAGGCACGGTGCGGCACGTCTATCCGTTCGAGTCAAAAGCGGCGGACATCGCGAAGCTGAAAAACTCGGCGGCGGTCGTGGTGATGTACCGCGAATTCGGCGCGGCGCTCGCCGAAAAGCTGGGCAGGCCGGTGCTCTACGCGCCGTTCGGCATCGAGGAGACCGACCGCTTCATCGAGGAAGTTGGACGCCTTTGCGGGACGGAGGAAGAGGCGGTGCAGTTCATCGAGGAGGAGAAGCGCACCACGCTCAGCCCGCTATGGGACTTGTGGCGCGGGCCGCAGTCGGAGTGGTTCCCGACCATCCGCTTCGGCGTCGTGGCCAGCAAAAGCTACGCCGACGGCATCAAGCGCGTGCTCGCGGACGAACTCGGAATGCAGTGCCTCTTCAGCCACGACTCGGCGACGGCGGATAACAACGCCGTGCGCGAAGAGATCAAAGCGAAGCAGCCGCAATTCCTCTACGGACGGATGCCCGACAAGATTTACCTCGCCGAACTCGACGCCAAAACCCGTTTCATCCCGGCAGGCTTCCCCGGCCCCATCGTGCGCCGTGCGCTCGGCACCCCCTTCATGGGCCACAGCGGTGTGGTCTGGCTGGTCCAGGAGATTGTCAACGCCCTCTACGACACGCTTTTCAACTTCCTGCCGATCACCCGGCGGCAGCAGGCGGCGGCCCCCGCAAAACCGCTCAAATGGACGCCCGAAGCCAATGCCATCCTCGACGGTATCGTCAAAAAAGCCCCGTTCATCAGCCAGATCTCCTTTGGCCGCGAACTCAAACGCAAAGCCGAAAATCTGGCAGCCTCGCGAGGCGCAGACACCGTCACCCCGGATATTCTGCAACAGTTGGGATAAGCTTTCAACAACTCTGCTAATCCACAATTTCTCCCGTAGGGGCGGGCCTCGCGCTCGCCCTCTTGTCCACCCTGTCGACTTTCGCCCATCGCATTTCCATCAGGGTAACCGCAAGGGTTGCCCCTACAGCAAAATCCCGTCCAGCCAAATCTCTTTTGGAGATTTCAATAATTTTTCGCATTATGCCCAACTTCTTATCGGTACGGGGAACAGACACGCCGCTGATTTTCAGCTCGGCGTCAATAACAGCCCTCCCGTCCGGCGAATACTGACTAAAAGCGGCTGTTTAGATTTTCCTCCTTGACGGGAGAGGGTGACGCTCGATCGCTCACCCTGATAACACGATTTATGGACAACTCAATGTCTGATAGCAGCGAGAGCCGCCAGCAGGTGACCATCACCCTGCCCGACGGTTCTGAACGAACCTTTCCGTTCGGCGTGACCGGGCTGGAAATCGCCTCATCCATCGGCAACAAGCTCGCCAAGGCGGCCCTCGGTTTCACCATCGACGGCAGGCCCTGCGACCTCGACACGCCCGTCACTCGCGACGCGGCGGTCTCGATTGTCACCTTCGACTCTCCGGAGGGCAAGGAGATTTTCTGGCACAGTTCGAGCCACCTGATGGCCCACGCCATCGAGGAGCTGTTCCCCGGCGCGAAGTTCGGCGCTGGCCCGGCCATCGAGCAGGGCTTCTACTACGACATCGCCTGCGAGCACCGCTTTAACGAAGACGATCTCCGCGCCATCGAGGCGAAGATGCTGGAGATCAGCCAGCGCAACCTCAGCATCACCCGCGAGGAGATGCCGCGCGAACAGGCCATCGAATACTTCGCCAACGAGCGCAAGGATCCGTACAAGGTCGAGATTCTCGAAGATACGCTGAAGGAGGTTCCGACGGTTTCGGTCTATTATCAGGACGGATTCGCCGACCTGTGCAGCGGCCCGCACCTGCCCTCAACCGGCAAGGTCAAGGCGGTGCTGCTCACCAATATTTCGTCATCGTACTGGCGTGGCGACTCGTCGCGCGAAACGATGCAGCGCATCTACGGCATCACCTTCCCGAGTGACAAGCTGCTCAAGGAGCACGTCGCCCGCATGGAGGAGGCCCGCAAGCGTGACCACCGCAAGCTCGGCGCGGAGCTGGGGCTGTTCATGCTGACCCCGGAGGTCGGTAGCGGCCTGCCGATCTGGCTGCCGAACGGCGCGATCATCCGCAACGAACTCGAAACCTTCCTGAAAGCCGAGCAGCGCAAGCGCGGCTACGTGCCGGTTTACACGCCGCACATCGGCAACATCGAGCTGTACAAGCGTTCGGGCCACTACCCGTACTACAGCGATTCGCAGTTCCCGCCGCTCACCTACAAGGACGAGACGGGCCGCGAAGAGCAGTACCTGCTCAAGCCGATGAACTGCCCGCACCACCACCTGATCTACAGCCAGACGCTGCGCAGCTACCGCGACCTGCCGATCCGGCTGACCGAGTTCGGCACCGTCTATCGCCACGAGCAGTCCGGCGAGCTGAACGGCCTGGTGCGCGCGCGCGGCTTCACGCAGGACGACTCGCACATCTACTGCCGTCCCGACCAGCTCGTTGACGAAATCTGCAACGCCATCGATCTGACCCGCTTCGTCTTCAATACGCTCGGCTTCGACGACGTCGAAACGCGCCTGTCGCTGCACGATCCGGAGAACCAGTCCAAGTACGGCGGCACCGCCGAGGTGTGGGAGCAGGCCGAGAAGGATGTGAAGGAAGCCGCCGACCGCATGGGCATCAAGTACTTCATCGGCATCGGCGAGGCGAGTTTCTACGGGCCGAAAATCGACTTCATCGTGCGCGATGCGATTGGCCGCAAGTGGCAGCTCGGCACCGTGCAGGTCGATTACGTCATGCCGGAGCGCTTCGATTTGAGCTACATCGGCAGCGACGGCCAGAAGCATCGCCCGGTGGTGATTCACCGCGCGCCGTTCGGCTCGATGGAGCGCTTCATCGGCGTCCTGATCGAGCACACGGCAGGCAACTTCCCGCTCTGGCTCGCGCCGGTGCAGGTCGCCGTCCTCCCGATTGCCGAGGACGTGCACGACTACGCTCGCGAGGTGTACGCCAAGCTGCACGCAGCAGGCATCCGCGCTGAACTCGACCTGCGCAGCGAGAAGATCGGCAAGAAAATCCGCGAGGCGGAAGTCTCGAAAATTCCCGCCATGCTCATCATCGGCAGGAACGAGCAGGAGAAGGGCGAGGTATCGCTGCGCCGTCACCGTAAAGGCGACGAAGGCAGCTTCGGCGTTGACGAGCTGATCGCCAGGCTCCGTGAAGAAATTGACCAGCGAAGCTAAATCATCCCGGTTTTAACAACCAACCATGATCGAATGAGAAAAAAGAGAACAGCACCCCAGAAATCGAAACCTTCCTACAGGGTCAACGAGCAGATTCGCGTGCCTGAAGTGCGCGTCGTCCTGCCCGAAGGAGGCATGCAGATCATGAAAACGCAGGACGCACGCCGCCTGGCCCAGGATCGCAACCTCGACCTCATTGAAGTGCAGCCGAATGCTCAGCCGCCCGTTTGCAAGCTTGAGAACTACGGAAAGCTGATCTACAAGATGGACAAGAAGGACAAGGACCTCAAGAAAAAGCAGAAGACCACGTCGCTCAAAGAGCTGAGGTTCCATCCCAATACCGACAAGCACGATTTCGATTTCAAGACCGCGCACCTCGAAGAGTTTCTCCGCAAGGGCAACCGCGTCAGGGCAACCATCGTGTTCCTCGGCCGTTCGATCATCTACAAGGACAAAGGTTTCGAACTTGCCAATCGTCTGACCGAACGGCTCAGCACGGTCGCCAACCGGGATGGCGAGCCCAAGTTCGAGGGCAAAAAGCTCTTCGTCTATTTCGAACCCGACAAGAAAAAAATCGAGCAGTTCGAAAAGCAGAGGGCTATGGCTGAAAAGATTGCGTCATTGCCACCGCTACCGCCGGATAATTCCGGAGAGCCGGAAGACGACGAATAAACGAACAATACTGATAAGCACGACTTTTATCATTTAAACTGACGATCATGCCTAAAATGAAATCACACCGCGGTGCCTGCAAGCGATTCAAGGCCACCGGTTCCGGAAAAGTCAAACGCGAGCGTATGAATGGCTCTCATAACCTGGAGCACAAGAACCGCAAACGTACCCGCCGTCTCCACCAGTCAACGCTGGTCGATTCGACAAAAGAGAAGCAGATCAAGAGAATGATCCTCGCCTGAGACAAGTCTATAAACATTAATTCGATACCACGATGCCTAAATCAACCAATTCCGTCGCCTCGAAAGCCAGAAGGAAGAGGATTCTCAATAAAGCCAAAGGATACTGGGGTTCACGCGGCAACGTGCTGACCGTCGTCAAGCACGCCGTTGACAAAGCCGAGCAGTACGCCTACCGCGACCGCCGCGTCAAGAAAAGAACGTTCCGTTCGCTCTGGATCATGCGCATCAACGCTGCTGCCCGCCAGAATGGCGTGTCGTACTCGCGCCTGATGGATGCCATCCACAAAAAGAACATCGAGATCGACCGCAAAGCGCTGGCCGAAATCGCCGTAAAGGATCCGGAAGCATTTGCGATGATCGTCAAATCGGCTCTCGATTAATTATTTGGTAATGATGTAACGCACCCTATGGAGTCACAAATTCAACAACTGCAGCAGGAGATCGACGAATACCAGATCCGGAACGCCGGTGAACTCGAAGCCTTCAAGCTTGAGTTCACCGTGCGCAAGGGGAAAATCGCCGGCCTGTTCGGCCAGCTCAAAACCGTCGATTCCGCTGACAGACCTCGCATAGGGCAGTTGCTCAACGCGCTCAAGCAGGCTGCTGAGAAGAAGATAGAAGAAGCTGAAAGCTGCTTTGCGCAGAAAGCTGACGCTGACGCGCCGTCAATCGACCTCTCCCTGCCGGGACGCCGCTCGTTCTGCGGCTCTGAACATCCGGCGCAGAAGGTGCTGGGCGACATGAAGCGAATCTTCACCGCGATGGGGTTCAGCATTGCTACTGGGCCGGAGCTTGAACTCGACGAGTACAACTTCGACCGACTGAACTTTCCGCCGAACCATCCGGCGCGCGACATGCAGGACACTTTTTTCATCACCCGCGGCCAGCCCGATGGTGACGTTCTGCTCCGTACGCACACCTCGCCGGTACAGGTTCGGGTGATGCTCGACGAGAAACCGCCGATCAGGGTGATCTGCCCCGGCAAGGTTTATCGCAACGAAGCCATCAGCGCCAGAAGCTACTGCGTCTTCCACCAGCTCGAAGGTCTGTACATCGATAAGAACGTGTCGTTCGCCGACCTGAAAGCCACCATCTACTCGTTCGCCCGCCAGATGTTCGGCAGCGACGTGAAGCTCCGGTTCCGTCCAAGCTTTTTCCCCTTCACCGAGCCATCGGCCGAGGTGGACGTCACCTGCTACCTGTGTGGCGGCAAAGGATGCCGTGTCTGCAAGAAGTCGGGCTGGCTTGAAATCATGGGCTGCGGCATGGTGCACCCGAACGTGATGAAGAACTGCGGCATCGATCCCGAAGAGTGGACCGGCTACGCTTTCGGCATGGGTGTTGATCGCACAGCGCTCTTGCGCTACAAGATCGACGACATCCGGCTCCTGTTTGAAAACGATGTCCGGATGCTCAGCCAGTTTACAGCCTGACAACTTCCCGGACTGGATTGTTGCGAAGGTGTCTTTTCGATACCTGAACAGCCAAGCGCGGAATTGCCCGCGGGACTAAAGTGAAAAAGCCTCATGAACACCGTGCTCATGAGGCTTTTTTATTGCTTACTGGTTCCGGAATCAGGCGGGGACCGGGTTTCTCAATGCCAACGTCCACTCCTCCATCGATGCGTTGGCCACCGGATTGGGAGCTTCCAGGAAGCTTATCACGAAATGGCCATCCATTTCAGCCACTCCGATCGAGCGGGGGCGAACGGCGAGCATTTTGGGACTCATCAGCTCTTTTCCAAAACAGAACACAATATTTTTTCCGCCGCTGATCCCTTCGCCTATTTTCCCATCTTCCAGCGATGAGGTGTGGGCATAATGATCAAATTCACCAATGAGCACCGCTACCGGATGCTCTTCGATTTTCTGACGGAAGTAGGCTATGATGTCATCGACGCCGCGACAACTCGTCTCTTCTTTGTCAAGCTCCAGAATGTAGATGGGATATTTTTCCTGAAGAAGAGTTTGTTTCATAATGCTCTCCCTTGTTTGGATGGGTAAATACTACGCAATGCACGGCTTGAGCGGAAGAGAGGCCGTCTAATTAAATGGTACACCAGCCCCGATGATTTTACAACAACCGAACAGAAAAAAGCCTCATGACCGGCGGGCCATGAGGCTTTTTGTTTCCAGATTTTTCGGAAATGTTTTACCGAAAAAAACTGAAAGGATCCGATTACTCTCCAGCTTCAGGAGCTTCGGCAGTTTCCACTGCTTCGGCACCCTCGGCGCCAACCACGATGTTCAGCTTTGCAGCAATGTCCATATAGATTTTCGCTACAGCCTCGTATTTACCGAGCGCCTTGATCGGAGCTTCGAGCTGGATTTTACGGCGGTCGATCTCGACGCCCTGCGCCTTGAGCGCATCGGCAATGTCGCCAGAAGTTACCGTACCGAACAGCTTGCCCGACTCACCAGCCTTGGTGGAAATGTTGAGCGTCATCTGCTCAATTTTGGCTGACAGTTCGCGAGCCTCTTTGCGACGCTGTTCGATTTTGTGCGCCTGCTGCTTCTTTTCGGTTTCAAGCGCTTTGAGGGTGCCTTCGGTAGCTCTGATGGCAAAGCCCTGGGGAATCAGGTAGTTATTGGCATACCCGTTCTTGACGGTGACCACTTCACCGGCATCGCCAAGGGTTGCCACATCTTTTCTTAAAATTATTTTCACGGTCAGTTTCCTCGTTCTGAATAATTAAAACTTTTGTGGACAACCACTTATTTGTACTCGTCTGCCACGTAGGGGATGATGGCCAGGAACCTTGCCCATTTGATCGAATGGGTCAACAGGCTCTGCTCTTTTGCCGACAGACCGGTAATACGGCGGGGAATGATTTTTCCCTGGTCGTTGATAAAGCGCTTCAGCTTTCTTTCGTCACGATAGTCAAAAAACACAACCTGATTTTTCGACACTTTCTTTTTTGATGCCAGGGCATTGCCAAGCGATTTGTTGCCCTTTGCCTTATGTGGTTTCTGTCTCATTGATCTTGTTCAGAATTTAACTTGCATGATCACGTGCTTCGTTGCAGCCTTACGGCATCGAAGCGCGACTTGTCTCAGTCGGAAGTGAGGTATTTGTACTCATACATGTGTCCTTCGTCGTCCACATGCCTGTGATGCGTTTCATGCGCATCATCTTCGATGAAGCCTTCGTCGTCGTAGTCTCCCTCGTCGCTCTTCTTCCTTTTGTTGAGGAACTGGATCCTCCGTGCCTTGATTTCGACCACGGTTCTCGATGTACCATCCTGGGCTTTCCAGGTGCGGCTCTGCAACTCTCCGTCAACCAGGACAGCCGAGCTTTTTCTCAGGTTGTCACGGCAGCTTTCAGCGAGCTTGTTCCAGGCGACGACACCGACGTAGCAGACATCTTCCTGCCACTGATGGTTGCTGTCCCTGAAACGGCGATTGCACGCAATGGAAAAATTCACAACTGGCGTTCCACCTGAATTGGTCTGTCTGAAGACCGGGTCTTTGGTAAGGTTGCCGGCAATAATGACGCTGTTGATTTCAGGCATTTTCAGTTCCGCCATAGCATCTTCTCCTTTTTGTTCTCAAATGGTATCGTAATCATCATTCATTCAAAAACCGTCATCGATCTGCGGTCAGCTTTTGGCTGTCGATTCGGATTCAGGCTCAGCCTGGTCTTCCGGGCTGCCAAGCATGACGCTGTACTTCTCGACGCGCTTGCGCATTTCGAGCAGCGGGGAGCTCAGCTGGATGATGAGGAACCGCAGGATGTTTTCTTCGTAGCGGAACACACGCTCGATTTCGGCGATTGCAGACGGAGCTGCGTCGAACTCGATGTGCGCATAGTATCCAACGGATGACTTGCCGATGAGGTAGGCCATTTTTCTTCTTCCGACTTCCAGAACATTGTTGATCACGCTGCCCTGGTCGGTGATGGTCTTTTTGACCAGCTCCATGGCTGCGGCAATGGCATCGTCCTGAAGGCCGCCGTCAATGATGACGGTGCATTCGTACTGCTTGAGTTTGTTCATAGCGCAATGGTTCTTGAGTGATGTCAAACTGCGCAAATGGCGGAAAGCAGGTATTGCGCATCCCTGCTTTCGCGGCTTCATGCCACGCATGAACACCGTTTGCGTTTTAGGACATCCAAAGTAAGAATATTAATTCAGTTTTCCAACGCGCAACTGACGAGCGATGGCTGCCGGATGGAAGGGCTGAAAACCGATCAGAACGCAAGCTCCACCGACACCGGAGCGTGGTCGGAACTCTTCTCGTCGAGATCGACCGAAACGCCGGAAACCTTGCCGGCAAGCGCGGGGGAGAGGTAGATGCAGTCGATGCGCCAGCCGAGGTTGCGCTCGCGGGCGAACTTCCAGTTGGGCCACCAGGTGAACAGGTCCTTCTTGTCGGGATTCAGCTCGCGGACAATGTCGTGCAGGCCGAGTTCGAGATGCGCCTCGATGGCCGAGCGCTCCTCGGGGCGCAGGCCGGTTGCGCCGGGCTTGTTTTGCGAACGATGCACGTCGATCTCCGTGAGCGCCACGTTCATGTCGCCGGCCAGAATGACCTCCTGCCCCTCAGCAATGAGGCTGGCGATATATTCCTTCAGATCCGCAAGATAGCGAAGCTTCACCGCGTAGTGCTCCGCGCCGTTGCCACGAGGAACATAGGTGCCGATCAGGGTGAATTGCGGAGCGTGCAGCACGAGCGTGCGGTTCTCCACATCGAACGGCGGTACTTCGCAACTGACATCGCCGAGACTCTCCTCGCGGACCAGCAGGCCGACGCCGCTGTACCCTTTTTTGAACGACGAGCCGTTCCAGAATTTCCTGTAACCGGCAAAATCTGTGATCGTTTCGGGAATCTCCTCCTCGCGCGCCTTCACCTCTTCGAGCACGACGAAGTCCGGCTTGCGGCTGTCGAGCCACGCAGCGAGCGCCTCCTGCCGGGCGCGGATACCATTGATATTCCAGGTATAGATATTCATGCTGAGTTCTTGTTGAGCGTTTCGACGATGCGTGCCGCAATGGGCTCTGGCGCGATCTCCATCATGCAGCGGAAGTGCCGTTTCGGGCATTTGCTTCGACCAATATGCGAGCAAGGTCGGCAAGAAAGTCCCGGCGTCTCGAACAGCTCGTACTCCGTACCCCACGGCATGAAACCGAACTCTTTGACCGAGGAACCGAAAATGACGAAGAGCTTTTTGCCGAATGCCGAGGCGATGTGCATCAGCCCGGTGTCGTTGGTGAGCACCGCATCAACTCTGGAGAGCAACGCGGCAGATTGCATGAGACTGGCCTTTCCGGCGAGCGACAGCACGCGGCTTCGCACCGTGTCGGGAAGCATCGCAATTAATTTCTTGGCCTCCGGTTCGTCCTCCTTGCCACCGAGCAGCAACACGCGCGCCGGGGTTTCGGAGGTGACGATTTCGATGATCCGGGCGAAGCGTTCGAGTGGATAGCGCTTGGTGAAGTGGTTCGCCCCGAAGCAGACTGCAAGCACCGGGCCGTCCGCACCGAGGACATCGGCGGCAAAGGCGCGATCCTCCGGCGACGGATAGAGGCTGCACGGCGCGGTGACTTTTGGCGCAAGAACCGCAAGACCGTCGAGCGCCTCGCCATACCGTTCGACAACCGACTGGTAGCCATCCGAAACGTTGATCTTGAACTGCACTAGGAAGAGCTTTTTCCAGTTGCGCTTGTGGTAGCGAGTGACCTTGCCCACCCGGAGTTTTCGGACGAGGGCGCGCGAGCGCCGATTGTTTTGCAGATCGACCACCAGCTCGTACGACGCGCCGGGCGTAAGCGACTCCGGCGTCACGACCGATGACACGGCTGGATTCGACGCGACGAGTGGCGCGAAGGGCGCCTTGGTGCAGTAGTCGATCCGCGCATCCGGAAGCGCACGATGCAGCTCGGACAGGACGGGCGTCGTCAGCACGATGTCACCGATGGCGCTGAGCCGCACAACGAGCACACGCCGGATCGCGCCGGGTTCGGTCACGACCAGAACTCCCACCAGGCTTTGTAGCCCGGCTTTTTGTGCTGATTCGACGCGCCGATTTTGGTGATGCGTTCAGAGGCGACCTCTTTCATCCGCTCCTTACCGGGGGTTTCGCCCTTGCGCTCTTCGATCATCTCGACCACCTTCTTGAACTCCGGAAGCGCCTCTGAGCCCCGTCCGAGGCCGTCGAGCGCCAGCGCGCGGCTATAGACCGCCGAAATCCAGAGTTTGCCTTCGTCCTGATTCAACTCCCCGCGGCGATTGAAGTGGTGCAACGCTTTGTCGGCGGATTCGAGCGCTTCGCCGAACGAGCCAAGCCCTGCCAGCGCCTCGGCCAGCCCGGCATGGCAGAACGCATCGAACCCGGCGTGATCGAACGCCTCTTCAGGTGGCATCGTATGCGAAATCTCCATCGCCTTGCGGCAGTTGGACGCTGCTTCGTCATACGCGCCTGCGACCAACTGCCGCTGCGCCTCCGAAAGCGCCAGATACGCCCCGGCAACCTCTTTGAGTGGTTTCATAAGCAGATAAAAAAATGAAAACAGTATGGCAAATCATAGAACGAAAGGAAGGAGTTAAATCCCTACTGAAGATTGCCTGAAGTTTCTTTAACGATTCTCTAACATTTTGTTAACAAAAATGAACGGCCATCTCAAGCTAATAGTTTATACTGCATAGTGTTGAGTGTAACAAAATCACTAACATTTCTGGTGACATGAAAGAGGTTATGACCTTTAAAGCTGGCAAATTCGTCTTTTGCGACCAGTACGACAAGCCCCGGATCGAGAAGCTGCTTGTCGAAGCGAAAACGCTGAGCGACGCTATCCATGACCTGCCAATTCTGCCAAAGTGGGCGTCGAAGATTGATCCGGAACTTCTTTACAGTTCGGTCGCCGGAACCGCCGCTATCGAAGGAAATTCCCTCAACGCCGAGGAGGTCAGAGAACTTGATGAGGGGAAAATACCCGATGAAGGCCATACGGCAAAAGACAGACTTGAGATTACCAACCTGATCGACGCTTACAAGATGATTGACCAGCAAACAACAAAACCATCGAAGACGAATGCTCTTGCCGTTGCATTGTTTTTAAATCCAAATATTCTTGCTGAATCTCACATTCGTGATCTGCACCGGCAGATTACAAGCGGCTTGCCGTATGAGGACAACATTCCCGGTACGTACCGCAACGGCATGGTCAAGATTGGCGACAAAGCGCATGGCGGCATTTATACGCCGCCAAAAATCATCGAGGATATCGAGATGCTCATGCGGGAGTTCATCGACTGGATCAACAGCGACGAACTCCTCAACGAACACGTGTTTGTCCGGGCGGCGCTGGCCCATTACCATTTTTCTTTGATTCACCCCTTTTGGGATGGCAACGGGCGTGTAGCTCGTTTGATCGAAGCCAAGCTGCTTCAGTCAGCGGGAATCCGCTACGTCCCCAAGATGCTCTCGAACTACTACTACCGGAATGTGGATGACTATTACAGTGCCTTTTCGGACAGCATCAAAGCAAAAAAGGATGTTACGCCATTTATTGAATTCAACCTGCGCGGAGTGATCGAATCGTTACAGCAGATGCAAAGTCGTATCGCACTACTCATACGAGGACTCGTGATGCGAGATTATCTCCATTTTCTCAGCAGCAAAAAATCGATTTCCAAAAGGCAGAACGATCTGATCACGCTTCTGCTCGATGACTCATCCGGCAAACCGTTCACGCTTCACGATCTTCAAACTGCCTTGCCCTATTCGATTCTTTATCGAAAAGTCTCCGAGATGACAGCGCGGCGTGACCTGAAAAATCTGCTCGAACGGAAACTGCTCACCGTCGATGCCGACGGGCGTTACTCGCTGAACCTGCGCAGCTTCGACTCGTAATCATCGTCCTTCATCCTCCCGCCTGCATCAGCCGGTCGAGCTCTGCGGGAATTTGCGGGCGGCCCCTTTCGTTGAGCGCAGTGCCGATAATTTTAGCTTTGATGGCAGGCTTCATGTCCGGCAGGCGCAGAATGTCCTGATAAAATGCGAAGCGCAACGGCGACTCGCGCACCATCGTCAGGCCAACCATGAAACGGTCGCCGCTTTGTAGCGGGGATTTGTAGTCAAGCTCGGCGCGTACGACCACGAGGTTGATGCCTTGTTCGGTGAACTCTTTGAAATCGATTCCGACCGTTTTGAGATACACGTGCCGAGCATGTTCAAGGTAATTCTGATAAACGCTGTTGTTGACGATGCCCTGCATGTCACACTCGTAGTCGCGCACCTCCATCTCATAGGTGAAGGCGTAGTGTCCTGATTTCATCCGATGTTGCGTTACTGTTGATACAAAAATCACCGTTTCTCCAGCGCCTCGACGAGGGCGGGCAGAAACTCCGCCACGTCGGCCACTACGAGTACATCCGCCACGCTGGCGATGGGCGCATCGCGGTCGGTGTTGACGGCGAGCACGATGCCGGAGCCTTTCATGCCGGCAAGATGCTGGATCGCGCCGGAGATGCCGCACGCCACGTAGAGTGCAGGCGAGACGCTCTGGCCGCTCGTGCCGATCTGTCGGCTTCGGTCGAGCCATCCGGCATCGACCGCCTGGCGGCTCGCGCCAACCTCACCGCCGAGCGCCGAAGCGAGCGCTTCGACCAGCGCGACCTGATCGGCGCTGCCCACGCCACGCCCGGCGCTGACGATCACCTCGGCGCGAGTGAGATCAACGCCCGCTTCCGGCTGACGGCAACCGACGAACTTGATCGCGCTTTCCGATGAGGTGTCAAGCTTGATCACTTCGGGTTGGGCGTCCATTTTCAGAGCCTCGAACGCTCCGGGCTGAAGGGTCAGCACGGCAACCGGCGTCTCCGGGTGCACCGTACGGAGCATCTTGCCGTTGCAGCTCTCGACCACGTAGCCACCATCGTCGATGCCGACGACTCCGGAAACCTGTGCCGTCTGCATTGCAGCAGCGATCCTCGGAGCTAAATCCCAGCCATAGGACGAGTGGAGAAAAACGACGACGTCCGGTTGCTCGCCTTCGATGGCCTCAAACACCAGTCGTTTATGCACGTCGGGCTGGTATTCGCCATACGTTTCGAGATCGGCAAGATAGAACCGTCCATCGAAAGCGGGAAGATCGTCAGCCGATCCAACCAGAACCATGCTCACTTCTGCATCGAGCCGGGCAGCAAATCCGAACAGCTCAGCGGTTTCGGCGGCAAGCCGTCCGTCGCGGTACTCGCCAACAAGCAGCAGCTTCATCGCGCGCCTCCCTTGCCGAGCACAGCGGTTTTCGTTTCGAGAATTTCGCGCACCTGAACAGCAAGCATCTGGACATCTCCCTCCAGCACCACACCGGCGGTTTTTCGTTCGTGAAGTCGGAATTTCGTTGAGCGAGTCTTCGGTTTTTCAAGCCCGAGCTCTTCCGGAGTGAGGATAGTCAATGCCTTCCGTTTGGCCTTCATGATGCTGGGCAGATTCGGGTAACGCGGCGAATTGAGACCCTGCTGACAGGTGAGTAGAGCCGGTGACTTCAGGCGAATCGAGCAATTTCTTCCGCCCTCGATTTCGCGTTCGACGGTGATTTCACCGTCCCGCCATCCGAAGGCCGTGATGCCGGTCACGCAGGGGACGCCGAGCCGCTCAGCGATGAGTACGCCGACCTGCGCCGAGCTGCGGTCTTCGGACTGCATTCCGGTGAAAACGAGGTCGAAGCCGCGCCCGGCGGCAAACCCGGCAATCATCGAAGCGATCTGCCAGGGATCGCGCTCCGGAGCATCGGCATCGTCGATGTGTACGCCCTCGTCGCACCCCATCGCGATGGCTTTGCGAATCGTCTCAACTACCCTTGCCGGGCCGATCGAGAGCACCGTCACCTCGGCCTCACCGCCGAGCTGCTCCTTCAGCCGCACGGCCTCTTCGACTGCAAAAGTGTCGTACTCGTTCATCCTCCAGGCATGTCCGGCCTCATCGAACCAGGTGGCGGCCTCATTCGGTTCGAAGTGCCCGGCCATGTCTGGCACCTGTTTGATACAGACAAGAATATTCATGACAACATCATACAAATTTCCTTGAACTTAAAGCTGAACCAAGTCATCGGCCAGTTCCGTCAGCCGCTCGCCACCCGTTTCGGTTACGGCAAAAGTGTTTTCGATACCGATCGCCCCTTTGCCGGGAAACACGAATTTCGGTTCAACGGCCACCACCTGCCCCTTCTGCAACGGAAAGGCGAAGCCCTGTGCCAGCACCGGCAGCTCGTCAAGTTCGAGCCCTACGCCGTGGCCGACAAAGCGTGACTGCTCGCCCGGCATTCCCATAAAGTTGCCACCAAGCCCGGTATCTTCAGCCATTGCAGCGGCTTGCTGATACACCTCCTCGCAGATCGCTCCAGGCACCATCGCGTTGCGCACGGCCTCCTGAATCTGAAGCGAAACCTCGAACGCACGCCGCAATTCCGCGTCGAGCTTGCCGATTACGAACATGCGGGTCATATCGACGAGATAGCCGTCGAACAAGCCAACAAAATCGAGAAGCACCGGAATATTCTCCCGGATCACCTCAAACGAAGCCCCCTGCGGCGCAGCGCTCGACAACCCTTTGCCGGTAACAGCTCCATCGAAAAAGCCGTAGCTTGCCGCGCCGCCCGACACGGCCATGCCACCGAACAACTCCTGATTGAACGCCCGCATCCGCACGAATCCCTCGTGACCAAGACGGCGCAACCGGTACTCCATTTCAGCGGCAAGGTCAAGCTCGCGCATACCTGCCTTCAGGAATGAGGGCACTTCCCGGAAAACCGAAATGAGCTTGTCCGCACTCCGCCGAATCAGCTCGATCTCGGCTGGGGATTTAACGGAACGCTGATCCCGGACAATCATGGAACAATCCACGAAGCGGCGGCCCGGCAGTACTTTCGAATACCAGCCATGCTGCTGCACCGGAACGGCATCGAAAGTCATACCGACCGTGTCGCCTTCGCCACCGAGCAGTGCGGACAACTCCTTGCTCTTCGGAAACGGGCGAATATCATCGATCAGCCCTTCGGCACGTGCGCGCTCAAGGCTTTTGCGCACCAGCAGCACGGGCTCGCCCTCCACGGGAACCCAGAGCGCCGAGTTCTGCCGCGTGCCGGTGAAGTAATAGATGTCGGACGGCATCAGAAGCAGCGCAGCCTGCATGCCGCCCGCTGCAAGACGCGCTTGCAGGCGCGTGGTGCGTTCTTTGATTTCGGTGCGAGTAACCAACATGCGTCTCATTTTAACGTTGGAAAAACAGCTGATCCCTCATTTTCGATCGATGCTGCGCGCGACGATTTCGGCAAGATCGTATGCCTTGATTGGTTCACGGCTATCCGCGCGTTTGAGACCATCTTCGAACATGCTCAGGCAGAACGGACAGGCCGAAACGAGGCTCTTGGCGCCAGTTTGACGTGCCTGCCGCAACCGCTCATCGACAATCGGCGTGCCGAGCTTCTCTTCGGCGAGAATGCGCCCGCCGCCAGCCCCGCAGCAGAAGCCATTCTTGCCGAATGCTGCCATCTCGACGAGCTTGATACCGGCAGCACGAACAACCTCACGCGGCTCTTCGGCAATCTCCTGATAACGGGCAAGATAGCAGGAATCGTGGAAAGTCGCCGTAAAGCGCTCAGGCTTCAGCTTGAGCTTTCCGTCATTGATCAATCGCGCAATGAAAGTCGAGTGGTGCTCAACCGGCAGATCGAGGCCGAGTTCACGGTAATCCCGCGCGAGGGTGTTGAAGCAGTGCGGGCAGGCGGTCACGATGCGCCGCGCTCCGGATGCCCGGATGGCCTCGATGTTGCTGTCGGCCACCATCCGGTAGAGGTACTCGTTGCCAAGCTTCCTCGCTGGCTCGCCGCAGCAGCGCTCCGCACCACCGAGAATAGCCACCGTCACACCCGCCGCCTCGCAGATTCGTACAAAGCTTTCAGCCACCTTGCGATTGCGCGGGTCGTGCGAAGCGTAGCAGCCGGTGAAATAGAGAATATCCGCATCGCACTTCCCTTTGATGATACTCACTGGTAGGCCTTTGGCCCAGTCACCCCGCGACGTGGCGGAGAGGCCGAAGGGATTGCCGTTCACCTCGATCGCCTCGCAGGCTCGACGGGCTTCGTCGCCGGGGAACTCGCCCTCCATGAGCGCAAGGCTGCGCCGCATTTCGATGATCTTGCCGATATGCTCGATGCTTGCCGGACAAATCTGCTCGCAAGCGCGGCAGGTCGTGCACGACCAGAGAGCATCGCGAGAGACTTTTTCTACCAGCCCTTTGCCGTTTTCGTTGCCGGCCAGCTCGCCGATGTCCGTAATCACCTTCATCGGCGAAAGCGGCTTGCCGGTCAGGTGGGCCGGGCAACGCTGCTGGCAGCGGCCACACTGCATGCAGGCATCGGTATCGAACAGATCTTTCCAGCTGAGATCGCTGACCACCGATGCACCGAACTGCTCGATATGCTCATCTTCCAGATCGATCGCGGAATAGGTCCCCGTCGGCTCATGCGGTTCGAGCAAGCTACCACCGCTCGTGGTGGCAAGGTGGCGCAGCTTCGTGCGGGGAATGACGGCCAGGAAGCCAAGTCCGAACAGCAGATGAAGCAGCCAGAAGCCTTTATGCGCCCCTCTGACAAGGTGCTCATCCATACCGAGAAACGGACGGGCGAACACCGCACCGACCGGCGACCATGCCGCCAGCGCCGGATTGTCACGCACTTCGGTGACGGCCATCCGGGCGCCTTCGATCAGAAAGCCGGAAAAAAGGATAGCGAACAGCAGCAGGTGAATGGCAACATCAGCAGAAGAAGTTTCCAGCCCGGCAGGCTTGATGATGAATCGCCGAACAGCCAGCGCTGCGAGCGCCAGCATGGCCGCAAGCCCGGCAAGGTCGAGCACAAACGAATAGAGCCGGTAGAAGTCGCCGGAGAGCAGGTTCACGCTGAAAAGAGGAGCCAGCAGGTCGGCCTGCAGCATCACCAGCACGGTGCCGATGAAGAGCAGCAGAAAGCCCCAGAACAGCAACGCATGAGGCAACCCACCCTGCATCACGTTCAGCACCTTTCGCTGGCTCAGGGCGTCGGTAATGAAGTGTGCCAAACGCTGCTGAAGATGATCAAAGCGATCCAGCGACTTTCCTTTTTGCCAGAGGGCGATCCGCTCCCTGAATCCATAAACCATCACGGCAACAGCCGCCAACGCCATCAGGTACATGAGAGCAACCGTCCCGTGATCGATATTCCAGTAGATTTCTCTGGTTGCTTCCATTCAGTCAGGAATAGCTTGATGGGGTTGAACAATCCGGATGAGCAAGCCCATCCCTGAATCGCCAATATAAAAGTTAAGGGCGGAAACCGGAACGTCCCGCCCTTTTGGTCTGGCATTCACCAATCAGATAATTTGATGATATGAGAAGATCAGGCGTGCCGGAAGATGGCCGCAGCCCCCGATTCGGTGGGCATCCGTTCAGGCAGCAGCACAATGACTTCGCCACCTCGGGCAAGCACGGCAGCGCCCATTTCTTCGAGCACATCGCGGCCTGAAGCCTGTGAAGCCTCATCGAGCAGGATGTCGCCGGATGCCGGGTCGATCTGGCCTGGCCAGAATTTCCGGCCATCGAGCAGCAGGAGAGAAACGTTCCCCGCAACGGCAGCAGTTGCGATGGCATACGGATTGTCTGAGCCAAGATTCTTGCCTTCAGCTTCTCTGAACCGGGCGATCATCTGATCGATCTTCTGCTCCCGATA
>NC_011027.1:0-110000 GCF_000020505.1 Chlorobaculum parvum NCIB 8327 | reverse complement strand
TAGCCCGAGCTCTTGGCCAGAATAACCTGATGGTCGCCGTCGGTCAAGCGCGCCTCGATCAGTTCATCGCCCTCCTCGATCGTAATGGCGTTGATGCCGGTACGTCGCGGATTGGAGTACTGCTTGAGATCGGTCTTCTTGACGATGCCGTTGGCCGTAGCCATGATGATGAAGTGCGGATCGTCGAAGTTCCGGATGTTGATGTAGGTGCGGATCTTCTCGCCGGGCGGCAGCTCCATGATGTTGGCCAGCGAACGGCCACGCGCCGAACGTCCCGCCTCCGGAATTTCGTACACCTTGAGCCAGTAGCAACGACCAGCCGTGGTGAAGAAGAGGATATAGTTGTGCGTCGAAGCGATGAACATGTGCTCGATGAAATCCTCGTTCTTCGCCTGCGCTCCGGCAACGCCGCGTCCACCGCGATGCTGACGGCGATAGCCCGAAACCGGGAAGCGCTTGATGAAGCCGTCGTGGGTGATGGTAATGACCACATCCTCCTGGGCGATCATGTCCTCGATCGAGAAGTCGCCCTCCTGAGGACGCATCTCGGTGCGGCGTTCGTCGCCGTAAACCTCGCTGACCTTGAGCAGCTCCTCCTTGATAATTTCCATCTGCTTGGCCGGGCTCGCGAGAATCGATTTCAGCTCTTCGATAAGCGCCATCGTCTGCTTGTACTCGTCGTCGATTTTCTGGCGCTCCATGCCGGTCAGGCGCTGCAAGCGCATTTCGAGAATCGCCTTGGCCTGCACTTCGGTCAAGCCGAAACGGTCGATCAGGCGGCTCTGCGCAGTAGGAGTATCGGGAGACTGGCGAATGGTGGTGATCACCTCGTCGAGATTGTCGAGGCAGATCTTGAGACCTTCGAGGATGTGCGCACGCTTTTCGGCTGCGTTGAGATCGTATTGCGTACGGCGCAGCACGATTTCGTTGCGATGCCGGATGTAGTACTGCATCATCTCCTTGAGATTGAGCACTCTCGGCACACCATCGACCAGAGCCAGCATGATAACGCCGAAGGTATCCTGCATCGGAGTGTGCTTGTAGAGGTGATTCAGCACCACCTTCGGCACGGCGTCGCGCTTCAGCTCGATCACCAGACGCATACCTTCACGGTCGGACTCGTCGCGGATGTCGGCGATGCCCTCGATCTTCTTGTCGTGCACCAGCTCGACAATCTTCTCGATAAGCCTGACCTTGTTGACCTGATAGGGAAGTTCGGTAACGATGATCGACTCGCGACCATTCTTCTGCGTCACCTCGACGACGGCCCTGGCCCGGATAACCACCTTGCCGCGACCGGTCAGGTAGGCCTGACGAACACCTTCGTAGCCGTAGATGATGCCTCCGGTCGGGAAGTCGGGCGCAGTCACATATTTCATGAGATCGGTGATCTCGATCTCCGGATCGTCGATCATGGCGATCAGTCCGCTGACCACCTCGCGCATGTTATGCGGCGGAATATTGGTTGCCATGCCGACCGCGATACCCGAAGCACCGTTCACCAGCAGATTCGGAATCGCCGAGGGAAGCACCGTCGGCTCTTCGAGCGAATCGTCGAAGTTCAGCGCGAAATCGACCGTCTCCTTGTCGAGATCCTTGAGCATTTCGCCTGCGATCGCCTTCATGCGCACCTCGGTGTAACGCATCGCCGCCGGAGAGTCGCCATCGACCGAACCGAAGTTACCCTGGCCGTCGATCAGAGGATAGCGCAGCGAGAAGTCCTGCACCATGCGAACAAGGCTGTCGTAAACAGCCGAGTCACCATGCGGATGATACTTACCGAGCACCTCACCGACCACGCGAGCCGATTTCTTGTGAGGCTTGTTTGACTGGAGACCAAGCTCGTGCATACCGTACAGCACACGGCGATGCACCGGCTTCAGGCCGTCGCGCACATCAGGCAGCGCTCGACTGACGATGACCGACATTGAATAATCGAGATAGGCATCCCGCATTTCCTCTTCAATGCTGATCGGCAATATCTTTTCGCGCTGCATAATCGATACCCTGACTTTGATTTACCGTGACAAACAACGGCTTAATGTATGAAATAGCTCGTAAAAACATAAAGCTCTTTCCCTCCGGCAAGCGATCGCTTCAGCCTTCGGACGGCTCTGAAAATTCATTGGACTCCGGCAGTGTGACCGTGCTCACCTTGGCATCCGACCAGAGCGACTCCAGATCATAAAAACGGCGATCGTCCGGCTGAAAAACATGCACGACCACATCGATGTAGTCGATCAGCACCCAGTGAAGCGTATCGAGCCCCTCGACGTGCGCCGGGCGCTCGTCCTCTTCGCGAAGCTCATCGACAATGAACTCGGCAATAGCTTTGCTCTTTCGCTCCGAGTCGGCGGTAATAATGACAAAAAAATCGGTGACACTCGTCAGGCCCCGAACATCAAGAATCTTGACCTCTTCACCTTTCTTTTCAAGCGACAATTCAGCAACTCTCCTGGCAAGCAGTTCACTCATAGCCACTTCGCGGGCTTCAACCCCGGAAGAGGCGGCATGTTCCGAACGGGACATAAACATCCGTTTTGATGATAAAAAATCGTTCTGGCGAGAAGCATTCCCGCGTCATAATATAGTCAATAATGGGCTCGTTTGAACACCTTTATTTATGGGCAAATGAGAAATTGAAATGCTTTTTTACAAAATAGTTACATCGGACGATACGTTCTTTTGAAACCATGCAAGTCAAAGAAAAAACACAGGTTGCATCATGAGCGCGCCTGTTTGGGCACAAACGCCTGGCGATACTCGGGCGTCGCATCGGTGCTCGATTCGCCACCGCCTGCCGCGAACGCCTGTTCGGCAAAAGGCAACAGCGCAGATGCGGTGAAAAACGAAGCCTCGATGCAGCGGGAAGCAAGCTGCGGAACCTCATCGGCAAGCGTTTGGACACCCCGCCCGACAATGACGAACGCTCCGCCAAGCGAAGCCAGACGACCGGGCAATTTGGCGGCATCGCAACGGAAGTTCTCGATCTCGGTCAGCGCTTTGCCGTCGCGCCGGTAGATCGCCGCGAAATACTCGCCTGCCCTGGATGGAATAACCGGCACGAGGTTGGCAGCCTCGGTATGCGGCAGGGCTGCGGAAGCCAGCGCGATCATGGTAGGAACCGGCAAGAGCGGCAAATCCGCACCGAAAGCGATTCCCTTAGCCACCGACATGCCGATGCGCAGGGCGGTGAACGAACCGGGACCGGAGGAGACCGCGACGCCATCGAGTTCAGCGGCGGACGGAATCCCCGCCTCCGCCATAACCTGCATCACCAGCGGCACCAGCGCTTCGGCGGTTTTCTGCCACTCGGCGAGGCGCTGTTCAACAATGGTGCCGTCTCGGCTGACCGCGACGCTGGCAAATCCGTGGGTGCACTCGATGGCAAGAATCTTCATGGACTCAACTCAACTGATGACGATTTTCCGCTGCTCGTCGCCGGTAATGAGCAGCTCCACCCGACGGGTGTAGCGCCGGTCGAGCGACGAAAAACGCTCGCCCCACTCGACCACCGACAGAAACGGCCCCGAAAGATAGTCGTCGAACCCCGCCGCGTCAAGCTCCTTTTCCGATTCGATCCGATACAGGTCGAAATGGTGTAGTTCGACCGGGCGGCCACGCATCGAGCCCTCGTAGATATTCATCAGCGAAAAGGTGGGGCTGGAGAGCTGCTCCTCGCAGCCGAACACTTCGGCGATGCCCCGCATGAACTCGGTCTTGCCCGCGCCAAGCGTCCCGGTCAGGCAAACCGTCTGGCCCGGCCCGAGCCCGGAAGCGAACCGCCGCGCATACTCGCGGGTCTCGTCAGCCGAATGCGACAGAAACTCGCCCCTCATCTCCTGAGCCATCATGCATCCCCCTCCAGAGAGCGGAACACCATGCCGGTCATCACCTTGGGATAGAACCATGTCGATTTCTGCGGCATCGCCTCACCCGACTGCGAGACCGACATCACCTGCTCGGCTCCGGTTGGTCGAAGCACGATGCCGACCTGCGCCTTGCCCGACGCAACGGCGTCAAACACCTCATCCATACGGTTGGCGTAGGTCAGGTTGCTCTCCTTCTCGACCGCCTCGGCCTCGATGCCAAGCATCTGGCCAAGTACGAGGTCGTGCAGCACCACCACATCGAGCCCCTGCAACGCCTCGGGCACCGGCCCCGACAACACTTCCGAAGGCTTCGCATCGAGCGAAACGCCGAGCACCATCTCCGGCAGCACAATTCCGTAGCACGGCTGCTGTCCGCCGGTGGCGAGAAACTCGTCGAGCGCCCCCCTGCCGGGCAGCTCCCAGACGGTAAACGCGCGATCGAGACTCGCGATGAAAGCTTCGGGATCGAACGATTCCAGTCCGTGCACCAGGCGATGAATCGGCAGGATCAGCAGCCCCTCGTCGTAGATGTTCGACAAATAGGCCATGATATAGTTATAAGGCTCACGCCCCGTATGGCCGGGATTGGCGGCAGCCCGTTCGTTCCTGTACGCCAGCCCGGTTTCATAGCGATGATGCCCGTCGGCGATGTACACCTTCAGCGCATCGAGTTTGGCGGCGAACCGGGCGATCAGCGCCGGATCGCTCATGCGCCACATGCGACTCCGCACCCCGTCGAACTCGGCATCGAGAACCGGCTCGCGCCCTTCGACGAACTCATATAGCAGCTTGTCGGTGCGTTGGGACTGATCGGCATACAGCCCGAAAATGCTGCTGAGGTTCGCCTTGGTCTCACGAAACATCTTCAGCCGGTCGGCCTTCGGCCCGGAAAGCGTCCGCTCGTGCGGCAGCACCTTCTGCTCGGAGGGCTCATACAGTCGCAGCGCAGCGAACAGCCCCTTGCGCGTGCGGCTTACGCCCTGCTCGTCCTCGAAGGTCTGAAAGCAGGGGTAGAGCGCGGGCTCATCGTCCTGCACAAGGACCGATGCGGCAAGCCATTCGTGGAGCCGGGCTGCCGCAGCGGCATAGCGGTCGGCTTCGGCAGGCAACTCCAGACGAACCGCATTGTAATCCGAACTCTCGTACAGCGCTCGCTGCAGGTCGGCAGATATGGCGTCGTAAGGCGGGCAGATAAGCTTCGAGGCTTCGCTGGCGACATCGGGGCCGTAAACAATCCCCTTGAACGGCACAATCTCGGGCATGGGCTTATGGGTTTAGGCGGTTAATCGACGGGCTCTCGCTGTGAAATCCAGAAATCGTTGACCCCCTCCTTGATGATGACGGAAATTTTATTGTTCCGACACAATTCGAGCACGGCCAGAAAGGTGACGACAATCACAATCGCCTCGCGCAGTTCATCGAACAGGGAGGTGAAGGAAACCTGCACCCGCTCACCGAGGCGCGTCATGATGAGGGCGCTCTGCTGCTCGATGGTCACCGGCGCGTCTGAAACGTTCTGCGTCCTCGTTTTCGGCATGTTGTCGATCACCGACTGGTAGGCCAGCATGAGGTGGTACAGCGTCGGACGGTTGACCGGTTCGTCCATCTCGTCGATCACCTCCGGTTCCAGCTCCTCGAACACGCCGCGCGGAAACATCCGCTCACGATCCAGACCCAGCAACTCAAGCTCGGAAGCCCCCTCTTTGATGCGCTTGTATTCGAGGAGCCGCTGCACCAGCTCGGTTCTCGGGTCGAACTCGCCATCGTCGCCAGCCTCGGGCTCCGGACGAGGAAGCAGCATTCGCGCCTTGATGCTCATGAGCATCGAGGCCATGTAGATGAACTCGGCGGCGACCTCAAGATTCAGCCGCTGCATGGCATGGATGTAGGCGATGAAGTCGCCGGTAATCTTTGAAACCGGAATATTGTAGATGTCAAGCTCGTCACGCTTGATAAAAAACAGGAGAAGGTCGAGCGGGCCTTCGAACTCTTCCAGACTGATGCGGAACATGCAGTACCTGTTGATTTCGAATTGAGATGTGGGCAGACAACGATGCCTTCTGAAGAGCTTTCAGTAAGGCGATGCTACCGTTTTCAAGAGATCGCCATACAGCGCCGGCCTTGACGGAAGGCCAATCCGAAGCGCCGCAGCTCTCCGCGTACCCCTACAAGGTAAAGACTTTCCGTTTAAATTTTTGAACCACGATCGGTATTTTTACCCCGACGGCCCTCGTTTGCCGCAATAACGCCGAACTCTCCCGCGCCACTTGACGCTCAGGAAGTTCGACAGCAAAGCAAACGGAGCACGGAAACCGGAATCCCCGACAAACCGGGATGCGAACTTGTTGCCACCCGATGCCGTTATCGGTGTTCGGAACCAATCCATAAAACACCCTCCATTCATTCGATCACTTCCTTATGAAGCGCCGTGCTGCTACACCCATGCTTGCCTTC
Organism: Chlorobaculum parvum NCIB 8327; assembly: GCF_000020505.1. Lineage (NCBI taxonomy): Bacteria > Pseudomonadati > Chlorobiota > Chlorobiia > Chlorobiales > Chlorobiaceae > Chlorobaculum > Chlorobaculum parvum. The sequence goes on along the minus strand of NC_011027.1, from coordinate 103,674 downwards.
GCCATCCTGGCCTCGCTCGCCTCGCCGTGCGCGGCACAATCGGCCGAGGAGTACTACAACCAGGCGCTCTCAAAGCAAAAAGCTGGAGAGCTGGAAGAGGCAGTGCGCCTTTACACCAAAGCCATCAACAAAGATGATCGCATGATCATGGCCTACCAGATGCGGGGTGCGGCATGGCAGAAAATGCGGCAATTACAGCAGGCCTTCGACGATTACACCATCCTTATCGAGCAGGACGATCCCTACTTCCGGGCCGTCGGCTACTTCAATCGCGGCATCGTCAACGACATCGCAGGCCGTCACACCGAAGCGATCAGCGACTTCACTGGAGCCTTGAAGATCGACTGGAAAATGGGAGCAGCCTATTTCCACAGAGCCGTCGCCCGCCTCAAGAGCAGAGACAGCACCGGTGCTTTCAAAGATTTACACCAGGCCGCCCGGCGCGGTGACACCGATGCAAAAAAATGGCTCGACCTCCTTTCGCCCAGCTGGCGAGAAGCGAAACCATGAACACCGCCAAGCCTGAACGCATTTGAGCTGAAAAGCAGAAGCCGCCGGAGAACGTCTGTCTCCCGGCGGCTTCTGCTTTCATTAGATAATCGGTGCACGAACCGTGCTGAATCAAGGCTCAGATAGCGCTTCCTCCGCGCTCGTCAGTCCTGATCCTGATGCACTGCTCCAGCGGCGTAACGAAAATCTTGCCGTCGCCGATTTTGCCAGCGGCATGCCGCGCGGCTTCGATGATGGTATCGATGGTGGTATCGACATATTGATCGTTGACGGCGATATCCAGACGCACCTTCGGAATAAGGTTCGGAGCGATTTTCTGGCCACGATAATACTCGATATCCTCCTGGCGGCCGTGGCCGCTCACGCGGCTGACCGTAATTCTGGTAATATCGGCCTGTATCAGCGCTTCGCGAACGTGGTCAAGCCTGTCCGGAGGAATGATAGCGGTAATAAGTTTCATACTGTTTTCTATCAGTTAGGATTGATAAGGCCGTATCCCTGCTCACCGTGCATGCTGTGGTCAAGGCCGGACATTTCATCGCTTTCGCCGATACGCAAACCGACGGTTTTTTCCACAATCACCAGCAGCACCAGCGAAACGACAGCGGCAAACACCACCGTAACGCCCACCGCCGTAGCCTGAACACCGAGCTGCTGCCACACCGTCCAGGAACCGCCGGCAGCTTCAGCAGCCTCGGCCATCCAGGAGGGACGAATGAAAAAGGTGAGGAAAAGAGCGCCGACAATACCACCGACACCGTGCACGCCGAACGCATCGAGGCTGTCATCGTAACCGAGCTTGTTTTTGAGCGTAATGGCCATGTAGCAGATCAGAGCAGCAATGGCGCCCAGCGCGAATGCACCGAAAGGCGGCACAACCCCGGCGGCCGGAGTGATTGCAACCAGACCGGCAAGAATGCCCGATGCCACGCCAAGACTGGTGGCCTTGCCGTAGTGAACGAGCTCAACCATCATCCAGGTGAACGCACCGGCAGCGGCGGCCATCTGGGTCACGGTCAGGGCACGGGCGGTGGCAAGATCGCTCGAAATGGCGCTGCCGGCGTTGAAGCCGAACCAGCCAACCCAAAGCAGACCGGCGCCCATCAGGGTCATGACCAGATTGTTCGGATGCATCACATTCCTCGGGTAACCACGGCGGGCGCCGAGGTACAGCGCGGCAACCAGCGCCGTAACACCGGACGAAATATGAACCACCGTGCCACCTGCGAAGTCGATCGCACCGGCAGCACCGAGGTTGAACAGAAAGCCGTCAGCAGCCCACACCCAGTGGCAGATCGGCGTATAGACCACGATGCTCCAGAGCGCGATGAACAGAAGGTAGCCCTTGAAATTGACACGCTCGGCAAACGCACCGGCAATCAGCGCCGGAGTGATGATGGCAAACTTGCCCTGGAACATGGCGAATACATATTCAGGAATATGGCTGTCCATAATCGCGTTATCGATACCCTGCAACATGAAATAGTCGCTGTTCCAGCCAACCAGTCCACCAAGAATATTGGGGCCAAAGCTCAGCGCATAACCCACCGCAGGCCAGATCACGCCGATAATCACCATAGCGGCAAAGCTGTGCATCATGGTACCAAGAACGTTTTTCGTCCGGACAAGGCCACCATAGAACATGGCCAGACCTGGCACCATCAGCAACACCAGTGCCGTGGAAGTCAGCATCCATGACGTCGTACCGGTATCCGAAGTCACACTTTCGGCAGCCCATCCGGTATTGTGAGCCATCATCAGCGCAAACAGAACAAGCAGTGATGATCTCAGTTTGTTACCCATAAACATCCCGTCTTATTCGATTAATAAATCCTAAAAATTTTATGAATGAGTGTTGATAATAACGATTCATTTAAGGCGAAACAAGAATTACAAGCAACTTTCTTACGAAATAGTAGAAAAAGGCGGAAAAACCGACATTCAGGAATTTTTCTGGCCGAAGAAGATGAAATGAAAAAAGAGGCTTGAAGAGAGAGAAAGGGAACGCAAAAGGAGAAAAAAGAGAACTTGTCCGGCTTAAAAAACATCAAGAATTAATCAAGCCGAAACGTTTTTCTTTTTGAAAAGGATAGTTTATTGAGGTAAATTGCATCTTAATTAATTAGCCAGTGGTTGGCTGATCGCTTGACGGATGATTGGTGCTTTGGTTATCCGATGGCGAAATTCTCTATCGAAGCACATGTTTCTACCGTCCCACAATGAATATTTACATTGGCAATCTGCCGTACAGCGTTTCGGAAGATGACTTACGCGATGCGTTCTCTGAGTTCGGGCAGGTGCACAGCGCCAACATCATTACCGACAAGTTTTCAGGCCGTTCCAAAGGCTTCGGATTTGTCGATATGCCGAACGACGGCGAGGCTCGTGAAGCGATCGACGCCATGAACGACAAAGACTTCAAAGGCCGCACCATAAAAGTCAACGAGGCAAGGCCGCGCGAAGAGAGGCCGATGAGAAGAGAGCGCTACTAATAGCGGTTTTTCTCTCGTCAAAAAGCTCATGCGGGCAGGCTCACAAGGCCTGGCCCGCTTTTTTTATGCCTCTCCGGAACTTCAAATCTTTCTGGAAATGAGATCGGCAAGCGCATCATGCAGGTGGGCCCAGGCAAACGAAAAGCCATGCTGCTGAAGAAACTCGGGCTTGACGTTCTGCCCTTTGACGGCATACTCCGCACCCTCACCCATGAGTACCTGAACAGCCAGTTTAGGCACCGGAAAAAGTGATGGCCGATGCATCACCGAACCGAGCGCATCCGCAAAGTCTTTCATGTTCACCGGATCGGGAGCAACGGCATTGATCGGGCCGTGAAACTCTTCCTTGTCAAGCGCTTCGAGAATGATTTCCACCTCGTCATCGAGATGAATCCACGAAATGCACTGCTGGCCTGAACCGATCGATCCGCCGATAAAAAAGTCGAACGGCGTCATCATCTTCTGTAACATCCCCCCCTTGCTGGAAAGCACGATGCCCGTCCTCAGGCGTATTACCCGAATACCGAGTTGCTCAGCCGGAAGCGCTTCCTTTTCCCAGTCGAAACAGATTTGGGCCAGAAAATCCTTTCCTGGAGCCCCAGATTCGCCAAGCTGCGGCGTATCCTGACACCGCTCGAACGAGCCGTAGTAACCGATGGCCGAGGATGAGAGAAAAACCTTCGGCTTGGCCGAAGCGGCCGTCATAGCTGCAACCAGCGCCCGGGTACCGTCGATGCGGGAATCGTAACAGGCCTTCTTGTGCTCTTCGGTCCACCGCGCCTCAAGCAACGGCTTGCCTGCAAGATGAATTACGCCGTACGCACCGTCGATCCATTTGGTCCACTCGCCCGTCGCCATGTCAGAATCCCAGTGCACATAAGCTGCGGCGCCAGGCACCTTGGCTTTCGCCGCCTCTGTGGAACGCGCAAACACAACAACCTTGCGTCCTGAAGTGATGAGCCGCTTCGCAACCTCTTTGCCGATAACACCGGTCGCTCCCGTAATGACGATATGGCCGTCCATAACTGTATGATTTAAATGAAAATCCGGCAACAGGATTGTATGCCTATTCGTCAGTTAACCGGAGGAGGAAAGGAAATAATTCCCGAAGGGAGGAAATGGGAGTGACTTCCGGGAAACCACAGCCTTATCGAAAGCACTGCGGTTTCCCGGTGTGGGATGAAAATAAAGTCAGTAACTTTGCCCCGCTGTAAGGCAGAAAATTCAGGGGGTCGAAATCTTTGGAAATAAATAAAGTTGGTAACTTTCTGGCGCCTGACCACAGAACACCACCAATTCTCTGCAAATAGAGTTGGTAACTTTCTGCCAAAAACATCGAGAGACTGTATAAAGCCACCGAAACGCCTCCAACCCTGAGTTATTATAAATGGGGCATGTTTGTCAATTGATCGCCTTGACCATGCCGAACCCTTGGGCATTCTTCTCGCCGAAGCCGCATTCGTAGCCGACCTCGATCAATTCCGTTGGAGCTACCAAACGAAACGGCGCAAGCGTACCCTTTACCTTTGACTCGTCGCTCCGCCCCTCTTTCAGGGTAATCAGCTTCTGCACCTTGCCATGTACCTTAGCCACATAATCCCGATCAAGCTCGAACATGACATCATTTTCGTCGCAGGCAATCGGCTTGCCGTGCAGAACCTCGTACTTCCGGCAAAGGTTGGCTACCAGCACCCGCTTGAAATCAGGATCGCCCGGAAACAGATATTGGGGATACTGATCCGCTTCGCTCTTTGTCGCACACACCAGCGGCGAAAGCATCACGAATCGCATATCGCCTGAAAACAGAGGCGCATCGAGCTTCCTGACCGTCTCCACTCTGAAGCGCTCCTTGCCCACTGAAACAAACGGCTCGTGCAGCAGGCCAAGAATCAGATGCTCGATGAACTCTTCTTTCGGTGAGGAGATTGTCAGATAGAGCCTCTTTTCACCGGTACTCATCGTCCCGTTTTCGTGCATCACCCATTTACGGTGATGCCCCGGATTCAGCGGCGAAAAGGTAAACAACTTGAACGCCCGATTCTCCAACCGGTATCCCTGCTCATGCAACCGCTCCGCATACTCGCTCGAACTCCTGTCGATGACGTTATAGATCAGGGAAGAGATCAGGGAGGAGTGATTGATCGGCACCGTCACAAACGAACGGCGATGCGAAAGTTCGAGGGTTATGCGCATGGGTGAGGGCGCTTTTCAGCGATTGGTTAAGGCTTGTAAAGCTCAAGATTTTCGTTAAGCGAGCAAAAGGATAGAGATTGCTTATACTCATTGATTAACCCTTCTGCTAAACCGTGTTTATTTACAAACAAAAAGAATAATTCATCAACAACTTCACGCATGCATTCAGCATCGATTTTGATATCTGAATTTTCACTTGAAGAGATGCAATTATAATGAGCGATTGCATTTCTAGCCTTATTTACATTTTCATTGAGGCGTTCACCAAAGCCTGGAGCATTAAAATAAAATGGGTTGTCTTTAAAAAGAACGCGCCTTAGGTCTCCAAGCATTTTTATGCCTTTACAATTCCTTTTCTGCTTGAGCTCATTCCAATCTTTTTTGCAGCAGAAGCGTAACAATATCTCGACAGACTGCGCATAGCAGAGGATAGCTGTGCTATGCTTTTCATGCTCATATGCATCAGACCCACGACGGTATCTATCAATTGCCAAAGCCAACGCAAGTTGAGCGCTTTGTTGGTTATTGATGTTTTGATCGGCTTCTAAAGTAGAGCACTTGGCAAGCTCTTCAAGAACATTGCTGTGGTGTTTATCGCATCCTTTAAAAGGCTTATCCTTAGCTTTTTGGTAATCAAATATTCGCCACTCTGTGTAACACTCAGCTGCTTTTTTCACTAATTCAAGCTGATTAATTTTTTCAGTAAGGCGGTACTTTTTTGCAATCTCTGGTTTTAGCTTGTCTATGCATAGTTTAATAAACTTTACAACAGCAGGGAAATCAGCTTTATCCCAAAACTCTTTAATAAGCTTCTCTTCACGCACACCGAACACTTTGTAAGGATTTTCCAGCTTGTTTAGGAATTCTGACCCCCAAACAGGAAAGCCTTTATCAGTGTCATAGCTTGCATAATCAACATAGTAGATTGCGACCTTTTCAAAGAGTGAGGCTGCAAGAAAAGCGGATGCATCCATAGACTTTTTCCCGCCGGTAACGTCTATGGCGACTCGTTCAGGTGAAGAGGCTTTCGTGATTGCATCGCGCACGACTGAAAAAACGTGAGGCGCATCGGCAACTTCGAGAATTTCTTGATCGATTTTGGGATTGTAACCATCGCCATGACAAGCGATAAGTGCTTGAAGACGATCAAAAGCGTTCACATCTTTACTTCCTATCAAAGAGCTCTCTTTCGAGAAAAGGAAAAGCAAGTTTTTCGGTCTGAGAGTCAATACTGTGTGCATGATAGGCTCCAGCGAAAAACCTACAATCGACATCAAAAGGTCACAAGAGTCACCTTCGTCTGTTGGATAATCGATTGAGTATAGAGCACGAAAGGCCTTTAGCGATTTACTAAAGGGTGATTTGAAAAAGGTTTTGTTATCTGGATGAAACTCAGCATTAACGCCAAAATATTTAGTAATCCTTTTTTCTGAATCTGCATGGTTAGATATATTATCTTGGTCATCGCTAAGGTTTCTAAGTAAGTTCCGCCATTGAACCTTTTCAGGTTCGTTTTTTGAAAGCTTTTCAACTCGCCTATTGATATATATAGCGTCAATCATGGTTTGCCTCTGTAGGTTGCATTCCTAAGTGATTTCTTGCCTTTTTTCCCTTGTTGTTCATTAAGTTGCACAAACACAACCACACCTTTTTTGAATTGAGTGTTCTGGAGATCCTGAAGCTCCATGATTTTCAGATTGGTGTTAGAGTTCTGATACTCACCTTCTTCAATTTTGATCTTAATTGGAAAACTTTCGTCATCCATTATAGTTGCACGAACGCAACCGGGTGGTGCAGGTTCTGTTGCTTGCCGTTTGGCTTCAGCGTTGGCCGACGCATCTTTAGCTTTAGCTATGTTGCTTCCGAGATAACGGAGCGTGCACCAGCCTAATGGGTGAAGAGCTTTATCCTCTTGATTTCTGTTGTTATTCCCATTTACCTTTTCGGTCTGCAAGCATCTCGATTGTGGTGCAACCGTTTCATCACGAGGGTTCATCAAGTCTCTGGATCGTTTTCTGTCTTTCTCATCGAGATGGAGAAATTGGGTTTTCGTCATCATCCCACCGCCCCAACCCAGACGAAACAGCTGAGCCCCCTCTTGTCCCTCAAGCTCCGCAGAACGCAGTAACTCTTCGTACCACTTTTTCACAGCATGCACAGGACCAACGTGAGTTGCTTTTCCATAAAAGTCGAGTTCCTCTCTCGCTACCGCATAAAAGAACTCGCTCACTGTTTTCAAGATATTTTCAATTGATTGGAGATATGTCGGAATGCTATTTCCAAAAAATTCTCTCGCAAGATCGTGATCAAGAGTAATTCTGAACCAAGCTTTTGTTGTTTTATCAGTAGCCTCAAGTTTGGCAAATGTATTATCTCTTTTCTGAAACCTTTCACCCCTTAAATTGTATGTTGCTATATCGATTTTTTTCCATTTAGCTCTTTCGATAAAGTTAGCATCCGTAATTCTGATGATACGGGAAAGATCTCGATGAATGTCGGTTGCTTTTCCCCACTGCTCATTATATTCCTTGATATACTTTGGCGTGACTAATGCTTTATTGCCTGCAAACTCTGGAGAGAAAGCTGCCAAGGTTATAGAATCGAGCGATGCCTGTGCCAAGGAAGTTGGTGCGTCGTCATCTTTTCGAGAAAAGCGGGAAGCAAACTCTCTCGGCTTCTTTTTCTTATATCTTTCTTTTTCCTCCTCTTGTTTTTGAGGGGATAGCCCTGATAGGCCATTTATATATTCTAATACTTTGGCTTGAGTCCACTCCTCACACCATTGAAACTTATCGTAAGCAAATTTTGAGAATTTGAGTTTTAATCCCATATCAGCATTGAGCATTTTCCATAAAAGTGCATTTCTTATTGCTCCTTTGATGGAGCTGCCTGGCAGGAAACGCTCACCACATCCATTCTGAATAAACTTTTTGTTCTTGTTTGATAAGTGGAGTGTAGTAACCCCCCTGGAAAGACGCTCGATCTCGGATTTTTTATTTTTTTCTAACAAGTCAAGATTGTCAAGAAAATACTGAATAGACTTACCCTTCAAACGTTCTTTATCTTGCTTAGGAATATCGTCTAAACTAGAATCTATCTTTGAGCCTGGAACCGAGAAAATTTATCATACAAACCAGCAATCTCTTTTTCGCCACCTTCATTCGCCAATAATTCACTATACAATGCAACATAATCTTTTCCATCCACTAAGATATTACCATCTTTATCATACGTTTTATCATAAATAAATTTACACAACTTATCGTTATCGAGGAGATAGGCTTTGTTTTCATTTGGGAAAAAATACATTCCCTCGCCATAGTCGGGGTCTTTGCCTTTAATGAAGAGAGGGGTGAGCGTTTCCAGCTCGATAATGGCAGTTTCTTTAGATTTTGTTGTCTTATCCATCTCAATCCTCGAAGGTGATCTTGATTGGTACTGAGAACGCATATCCGTAACGATAAACCGGATGTTGGCCTGTCCAATCAGGTGTTTTTGTGGAGGCGGGGGTAATGGTCGCCATTTGTCCTTGCTCTTCAACGGAAAGAACAGTTCCTTCCGAAAGCATGTAAAGGGTTTGGCGTTTGCGTTGCAGGCTCGCCGTCAAGGAGCCTGTCCACCCTTTGCGGAGTACGGTGTCATAGGCAACCAATTTGGTGCTGATGGTTTTTGGGTCGCTCGGCAAACAGAGTGAGAGCAGGCAACGGGCATTTGCACCATCACACTCACGCAGAAAAGCCCATTTTTTGTCATTGCTGCCAATAAGCTCTATCGAATAGTTGACCAACTCGCCACATCCTGAGCTGATGTCTCCGCCAAGTCCACCGGCATCGCGGATAACATCGAGCACCTCTTCCAGCGCTTCCTTGACGCGCTCATCGGATGTTTTCACAAGAACGTACAGCCCTTCGTCATTGTCGTTGGGATTGAGGTAGGAGATGCCGCTATGAAAGAGATTCGATTGGCTTGTTATCCTGTCAAGAGAGGACTGGGGACGAACGTTGTTTTTGCCTGTGGAGCTGAAATCCTTTTCGTTGCCTACTTCGTACCCAACCTGATGCTCAAAAGCTTGCCAATTGGTGAAAGTTTTGTCCGAGAGAAGTCGAGCCTGTTTCAACGCTTTGCCGTAGTTCTCTCTCTCTGAATCTCTCGACTCTTTAGAGTTGCTCGTGGAGAGGTCAAACGGAACGGAGAGGGGTTTAGGCAGCCAATAGCGGCGCATTCCTGAACTTCTGGCAAACGGAAATACTGACGAAATAGTAAAGAGTGGCGGCACGCCAGAAGATGCGCCAGAGCTAGTACTCCCTACGCGAAAGCCTTCGAGAAACTCAGCAAATGAGATGCCTCCGGCAGAGCCAAGAAGCGCCCAGTAGTTTGCAAGCGCTGCCCAAAAGGAGTCCGAATGGATGTAGTCTTGAGATGCCTCTATGCCTACGCCAGAACGGGCTGCTCCCACGCGAAGGGCGTTCTTGAAATAGAGGCGAATGAGGTAGGTTTTTTCGGTATTCATTGCGTTGATGATCTCATGTAGTTGGAGCTTTCGATGGTGCAGGCCCAAACTCCCCGGCTACCTTCGCACCCTTGGTTGCCATCTTTTTGAGGTCATAAAAGCCTTTCGCATCAGGATTCTCACCCAGAATTTCTGATGATTGCTGCTTTGGTTCCAACACGGTAACCTGCAACGGCTTCAGGTGAAATTTTACCTGGCCATGTCCCCGTGCGGTGTTGCCTCCAAGTCCGTCAAACTCTTCAATATCTTTGAGCGCTTCAAGAATATTCTTCAAGTCTTTTTCGAGAGTATCGGTCGGGTTTGGGTGATTTTCGTCCTGCTGAACCCTGTACACCATTGAAAAATCAAACCGCGCTCCTGATGGAACCCGCTCGATGGTTCGGGGCAATGCCTGGGCAGTTATCCTGTCAACGGCAATCTCCATCTTTGCTTCCGTTACCGGTAGATCGGACTCGATGTAACCGTTATTTTTTGTCTCTTCTGTATAAAGTGCGTCCCGAACAATCAAAATAGAAGGGAGTCCTGTGTGCGCATTGCCAAAAACGCGGCACACCTCTGAGTCTTTTGCCTTCTTTTTGTTGCCATCCTCAGCATCTTCTTTCTTGTCATCTTCATAAATCTCCATCCAGATGCCTTTTGTCATCTCTGTCAATGGTTTCCCATTTTTCTTCTCAAGCAGGGAGCGCATTCGTCCTCTGAGCGAGCTGCCCGGGATGTATGGTTCATTTGTTATCGGATTTTTGATGACAGGTGAATCGATTCCTCCCTTGTCGATAGCGTCAGCGGTTCCGCCGATATGCAGGCCGGTGACTGCTTCGATCTCACCATATATTTTGACATAGCCCAAGAGCTTGATCGTTTTTGGCTGTTTTGGATCGCTCATCACTAACTCTCCTGATTAGTTGTGGTTTACACTCTTTTCTATTGAGGCATGATAGTCAAGAATCGCCTCAAAAAATTCAACGAAGAGACGAAGATCAGCTACAGTCTTGATTTTGCCTCCATTGTTATTTGAAAGACATACCTTCATGACATCGTACAACGATTCTAATTTCTTCCTTTCGCTGCTTCCTGCAATTTTTGGCAGAAGAAAGCTCAGCTTGTACTTGTCAATTATTTGAGGAGCATCATCTTTTTGATCTCTGTTGACTAATTCAATTGACTTGATATAGCTGTAATAACGTCGCAACTGAGTTGGAGTGACATCTGCACTCATCTGTTTGGCAATGGCTGCAGCATAGAGATACAAGCTTTCTTTTATCTCTGAAGAGGCAGAGGAAAAGGTGTTTACTCTTTCCAGCCTTTTCTTTACTTCGTCCAGTTTTGGCAACTCTCCCAACTCTTTAATGAAATCAAACTCTTTTCCTGCCATTATACTTTTCTCCTGAGATAGGTTAGCCAGTTGAGTGCGATATGCAAGTGAGATATCCAGTTTCTTTTGTTCTCTTCTGTTGTGTAGAGATAGGAAACCAGATTTTTGAACAGCTCAGCTTTGTCGTCTTTATCGTCTTTGTCGTCGTCAGAAAATTCTCGTTCGACATCTTTCATAACCCGAGCCATTGTAGGCAGGTAGAGTTGATTGCTTTGCTGATATTTTTTGATAACGGCAAACCACTTTTCAATGGTGCCGTAGCTGAATTTTTCAATTTCAATTCCCTTTCTCTCTTCGCTCTGAAATGCAGTTTGTTTAAAGCAGCGTTGATACACCTTCATCAACGAGCGGAGAAACGCATTGGCCAGCCCCCACTGCATAGAGAGCATATACCGCTGCGACAGCTCTCTGTCCCCAAGCCGCCTCTTTCGGTTCACTTTTGAGTGGTCGTAAAAGAGCGAAATACGGTTTTTCTTTGGCTTAAGCTCTTCGGCGTCACGATCACCCTTTGCGTACGCTTCGGCTTCGGCTGAGAGGCGGGCCATCTGATAAAGCGGGAACTTCGGCTGGTGGAGCGTCAAGCCGCCGCTGATTCCATTCGCTCCCTTGGGAAGGGCGGCAGTGAAACACTCAAACTCCTCCTGAATATCAAAGGCCAACTCAACGGTCTCATCCCACGCCCCCACAATGAAGAGGTCGTCACCACCGGCGTAGATGATCGAGACATTGCGCCCCGGTTTACCCCACTCTTCGTGCTCTGCTTGATTTTTTTTGAGAAGATCAAAAGAGCGGTTTGCGCAGATGTGGTTGAGATGGAGCTTGAAGAAAAGGTTCAGCATTCGTGAGCGTGCTGAGAGCTGGGCAATGTTGCTGATGCTGCTGAAGAGCTTCCCGAGATTATCGACATCCATGCGGAGTGCGCCAATGAGGTCGGCACCGCAGGAGCTCGCGGCAAGACCGGCAAAGGAGGCGGTGTCGTCAGCCTTGACAGACCTCCTACCCTCTTCGAGTAACTGCTCTTTCTCCTCCTGCCTTGCGTAGGCTGAGAGCTCACCATGCTTTCTGACATAGTTGGCGTAGAGGAAGAGTCTCTGGCCATCCCATGAGTTGATCGACCATTGAGTCGCCGGAGTGGCGTCGGCGACCTCTTCGACAGTGTAAGAGACCATCCCGCCAGAAGCGCTGGGCAGCACGAGGGTGCCGGGGTTTTTTGAGCGGTCAATGGCGGTTGTGTATCTGAAGATGCCGGTGGCTCCAACCAGCTTGTCGCCAAGCTTAAACTGGTGGTAGCAGCTTTCCGAGACCCAGAGGTAGTCGTCGCTGTCACGCTTGTCGGCATCCACTGATGCCATGGAGACGCACTTTTTTAGCTCGTTGAGGTCGAACATCTCATCATCGGTCAGATCGTCCCGATGGGTTATCTGGCACTCTTTCTTTACCGTTACTTGTTCCGGCATTGACGGAGTGAAGAGCGTCTCAAGATGGTCACTGAATTTGCGCCGTTTGAGGCGATCAAGCGCGTCGGCTTGGGATTGACGTATCTCCTGGAACGATGCCTGGTCGCGAAGCTTTTCTTTATCAAAAGGCTTTGCGTCGAGAGCGATGAAGAGCCGCCCTTCAAACTCTTTCAACGCCCACTTGTTGATGGTCTCTCTGTACTCCTCGATTTTTTCGATGATCCCCCCATCGCTGTCGTGCGATTGTTCGATGTTGGGCAACAATAGGCTGAAGCCTCCACCACCGGAATAGATGACAGCGTGACGGTCAGAGCGTGCCATGTGAAGAATTTCGTAGATCAGGTGTTCGCAGAGCAGCTCAAGCATGAACGAGCGCGCCCGCAGGGTTTTGAGCGCACCTTTGGAGGTGATGGTGTACACGGTGTCCTGAATGCCTGAAAAGTCGCAACTCACCATAAGGCATGGTGTTTCAGGAGTGCCCTGTTTGAGGCAGTCGTAGAGGGCGGCAAGGCTTTTGAAGAGGTCGAAAAGGGGAGTTGAGGCGTGAGCAGAGGTGGCAATGAAACTGCCGTAGTGTTCCAGCTCTGTCAACGGATCGGAAAAAGCCGCCTCTCCATTGCCGGTTTGGCGGAGGCCCTGGAGGGTGTTTCGGAGAGTGAGTTGGTCGGGTTCTGGGGTTTCAACGAGAGCGGGAAGTGGTCCGGCTTTGAGTTCGCAAGGCTTAAACCACATTGGCGCAGCCTCCGGAGAGTTCTCTTCCAGAAAGACAGATTGCAGCGCTTGAAGCGTCAGAGGCTCATCAAGCTTGATGTTCAGCAGTGAGCAGGCTTCCGCAAGCTCTTTGCCGCCCTGCTCTGTCCATCCGGTTTTGAGTTCTCCTTCTGGTGATTTCAGAAGCCGGATTCCACATTCGATGACTGGATGCTGACTCGACATAACGGTACAGAATAATGCGCTTACAAAAAGGCAAAAAGTCGTTCTACCGAAAATCGCAGATCAGGGTCGGGGATACTCATACCCTTTGGGGAGTTACCATCGAGGCATAGCTGAAAGGCTGAGCGGGGATTGCGCGTACTTGGTCATCATCTCATCAGAGGTCGAACATAAGCACTCTTATCAGCTTACGCTTTTTTCCCGGCTTAATCAACACTAAAAAATGCTGACCATCACCGTTTTCCCCTCGAATCGTGCCGCAATTGTTGCAGGGGCATGATTTCGGCAACTTCGTAGCGCACTCCGTCAACCGGGTCGACGCGTCGGAGCCGGACGACGTCGGGAAAGTGGCCGAGCCTGCCGTGCAGGATTGACTGAATAGCCGAGCAAGCGGGCGGGTAGCCTGCCGGGATGACTACTATCGGCTGTTCCCACTCCTTCGAGGTCAGGCCGAGCCGGTCAATCGCTTTTTCGATTGACGGAACGAAATGCCGGTCTTCGGGCACGTTGCCCAGCTCGACATCGAGCACTTCGGCGTCCTGCCAGTGCATCAGTTTTTCGATGGCGCTTTTCTGCGCGGGGTGAACCGGGTGTCCGGAGCAATTGAGTATCAGGGTCCGCACTCCCGTTAAACGACCTCGCACGAGGCGTTTTAACCAGCGCCAGCCTTTTTGCAGCAACCGGATGAGCCACGGAATATTTCTGGTAAAGATGAGTTCAAGCGCTTGTTGAAACACCACGGCAATAGTACTGATACCAGAGATGATGATCGCCCACTCTGAAATGGTCAGTTGGCTCAACAATTCCTGCATTTTGGAAAAGTCGTTGGTTATTATTGGCTGTTCATTGCCCAGCGATACAAAACTAAGATATATCAATAAGCAACCCAAAAATCCGCAATTCCCGCACCCTTATTCGCAAACGCCGGGCTATGGCATGGGAGCATAACGGCGAACTGAAAGAGCGGTTCGATAACCATCTTGGCGCTTTGAGTGCGCTGGCCGGACATGCGCAGAGGTGCGAAAGCATGGATGCGTTGAGAGGCTTTGAGGGAAAAGCTGCCGCGCTGTACTTCGAGTTGTTTGGACTCCTGTTCAAAAAAGAGCTTCCGTTTTATACCGAAGCGTTCCGCCGTGTTCGCAGGCCTCCGACCGACCCGGTCAACAGCTTGCTCAGTTTTGGTTATTCACTGCTGCACACCAACATGTTTTCTCTCGTGCGGATGAAAGGCATGAACCCTTACATCGGCTTTCTTCATGCTGAAGACAAAGGAAATCCAGCGCTCATCAACGATCTTGTCGAAGAGTTCAGAACCATTATCGATTCGTTGGCGCTGTACATGCTCAACAAGGGAATTCTGAGGAACAAGGATTTTTATTATCATAAAGACAGACTCGGTTGTTTTTTGACAGACAAGGCAAGGAAAACGTTTCTGACCGTTTTCGAGCGGCGGATGTGGGAAAATGCCGTCGATCAGGAAACCGGAAAGGCGATGAACATCCGGCGGCACATGGAACACCAGGTGCACAAGCTCAAGGAGGTCCTTGAAGGGAAGCGCCCGGTGTACGAGCCATACCGGGTCAGCAGATAATGCGGAGGATAATTCTGAGCATCGCTGAAAACACCTGAAAAGCGCCTTAAGTTGTTATTCAGTAAAAGGATATGGCAGATAAGCGGCTGGCTGATTGTCCGCAGACTACTTAACCAACGATAATAATTGGAGATACGGCTGTTAAAAATATGTGATAACAAGCCTCATGTTCATTGGCATCGCTGAAAATCGGAGATCCTACGCACAAGGCTCCGTAAAGCCGCACCAGTCAAGGATTTTCAAGGGGACTATTTCATTTCATTGCACGCTTTAGCGTATTGCGACATGCCTACCGATATAAGCGCGAGGCGAAATGCGTAGGCGATTTCATTTCATTGCACGCTTTAGCGTATTGCGACTATCCGGGTGGTTTGGTGCGTTCGGATATGGTGGAGTGATTTCATTTCATTGCACGCTTTAGCGTATTACAGCGCAGGAAAAAGAGAGTGGCGATGTTCATTTTTTTCATTATTTCATTTCATTGCACGCTTTAGCGTATTACAGCAGCCAAATGCAGACGATATTCGGCGTTCTGCAGACAGGGGATTTCATTTCATTGCACGCTTTAGCGTATTGCGACATGACTGGAATTACCGGACAATCGTCAGGGTTAGGCAAGGGATTTCATTTCATTGCACGCTTTAGCGTATTGCGACCCTTTCGTCAGGCCGCCCATGAGCGTGCCGATCTCGATAATTTCATTTCATTGCACGCTTTAGCGTATTGCGACCCTTTCGAGCCGCCTCGTCAGTTCGAAATACCACGATTTCATTTCATTGCACGCTTTAGCGTATTGCGACCAGTGCCGACCACGTGGATGCGGTAATTGACATACGGATTTCATTTCATTGCACGCTTTAGCGTATTGCGACATGAAGATTGGCCAATACTGCGTTCCATCATCACCGACGATTTCATTTCATTGCACGCTTTAGCGTATTGCGACTTGTCGGACGCTATCTATCGATGCTATCGATAGCATTCTGATTTCATTTCATTGCACGCTTTAGCGTATTGCGACCGTCCTCTGACACCGTACCTGACGGAATCACAAACCCGAAAATTTCATTTCATTGCACGCTTTAGCGTATTGCGACAGCTCCCTCTGAAGCTCCGGCAGCGACACATCAGCATACATTTCATTTCATTGCACGCTTTAGCGTATTGCGACATCGGTATTCCCGCCCCCTGATAGTTACGTATCCAATGATTTCATTTCATTGCACGCTTTTGCGTATTGCGACCCTTCGACGGAAAAGCCGTCTCGCCACGCCTGCAACATTTCATTTCATTGCACGCTTTAGCGTATTGCGACAACTTTGCGTATCGTTTGAGTGATTCAAGTACTGGTTTCTATTTCATTTCATTGCACGCCTTAGCGTATTGCGACAAGTCATAGTTCGTCGCCTGGGCCTTTGCATGGTACACGTATTTCATTTCATTGCACGCTTTTGCGTATCGAAGCATCTTCGAACAGCGAAAAAAGCCAAGAACTATTAAATCTGCCGGAGTTAAAGGGCAAGCAATTCAGAATGAACCCGTTCTGCCCAATGATGGAGAGCATCTCGTTCTACTAACGAGTTGTTTGAAGAGGAGGATTTGGGGTGGGAAATGCGCCTATAGTCATTCCGAAAAGTCTTTTCAAGAAATGACGTAGGCCACACTAATGAGTGCCTTATTACAATTACAGATCATTCATGCATCAATAAAATGCCGTATCCTCGTCATTGCCGCGCAGGCGGGAATCCAGAATCTGGAAAAAGCACATGGATTCCCGCTTTCGCGGGAATGACGGACTGACATGCCACAAGCCCGATGATGATGCATAGTTGTTTTAGAAATGGAATTACAAGCTCATGGAGCTGTCGCTCCCAGCCAATTGCCGAAACCCGCAGTTTCAGCAATAACGTGGACAGATGATTCTGTCGTTCTGAATAAAGCGCAGCGTCATGAAGCATCCATTTTGTTACAGCAACAAAGCGCTCTGGATTCTTCGCTACGCCCAGAATGATCGGCATCAGATTCCTGATCGTGTCCTCGACCTCCAGCTCCGGAGTGGCCAAGGGGCCAGGCAAAGCCCCGCTCCTGTGAGCAAGAAATCAAGCCGGTACCTTTTCGGCGATTTTAAACCGCCAAATGCATGTGATTGTCAATTTTTTTTTTGCTCTCTCGATACTGGCCTGATGCCCGCGCTTCGCCATCTGCGGAGCCGGCTTTATTTCAGGCCTGAGCAAATAACAGCCAGTCGCCCTACTCCACCGTCACCGATTTGGCGAGGTTACGGGGGCGGTCAACGTTGCAACCGCGCATGGTGGCCACGTGGTAGGAGAGCAGCTGCAACGGAATGACCGTCAGGAGCGGCAGCAGCGCGGCGGATGCTTGGGGAATGTAGATCACGTCGGGCGTGAGTTCGGCGATCTCGCGGTCGCCCTCGCTGGCGATGGCGATAACGCGGCCTTTGCGGCTTCGCACCTCCTCGATGTTGCTCAGAATCTTGGCGTAGGTGTTGTCGCGGGTGGCAATGACGATCACCGGCATATCTTCGTCAATCAGCGCAATCGGCCCGTGCTTCATCTCGGCGGCGGGATAGCCTTCCGCGTGGATGTAGGATATCTCTTTGAGCTTCAGCGCTCCTTCGAGCGCAACCGGGAAGTTGTAGCCACGGCCAAGATAGAGCGCGTTGCGTGCATCCTTGAGTTTGGCGGCAAGCTCTTTGATAACGTCGTTCTGTTCCAGAATCCGCGCAACCTTTTCCGGCACATCGGCCAGATCACGCAGATTGAGCTTGATCTCCTCCTGCGAAATGGTGCGCCCCTTGCTGAGCGCCATGGCGAGCATGAAAAGCACGATCACCTGGGCCGTGAAGGCTTTGGTCGAGGCCACGCCCACCTCCGGCCCTGCATGGGTGTACATGCCGCACAGGGTCTCGCGGGCGATCGTCGAGCCAACCACGTTGCAGATGCCCATCACCAGCGCGCCCTTCTCTTTGGCAAGGCGAAGCGCGGCCAGCGTATCGGCGGTTTCGCCGGACTGGGAGATGACGATCACCACATCGTCGGCGGTCACAATCGGGTTGCGGTACCGGAATTCCGACGCGTAATCGACCTCCACCGGAATGCGGGCGTACTCCTCGATCAGGTACTCGCCGATCAGCCCCGCGTGCCAGCTCGTACCGCAGGCGCAGATCACGATACGCTTGGCCTGCTTGAGCCTGTCGAGGTAATCTTCGATGCCGCCAAGCTGCACCCGCCCCTCATCGACGCGAATGCGGCCGCGCATGACGTCGCGCATCACCTCGGGCTGCTCGAAAATCTCCTTGAGCATGAAGTGTTCGAATCCGCCCTTCTCGATCTTTTCAAGGCTGAAATCAAGTTCGGTGACCCGTTTCTCCTGCTCGACATTCTCGATAGTCTTGACCGTGTAGTTTTCGTGGGTCACCACAGCCATTTCGCCATCAAGCAGATAGACCACTTTGTTGGTGTGCTCCACGATCGGCGCTGCGTCGGAGGCGATAAAATATTCGCCGTCGCCCAGGCCAATCACCAGCGGGCTTCCCTTGCGGGCCACCACAATCTTGTCGGGCTCCCGGGAAGAGACCACGCAGATGCCGTACGCACCTTCTACATGCCGAAGCGCCTGGCGGACGGCTCCCTCCAGCCCGATCGACGGATCGGCTTTCCAGACGCGGTCGATCAGATGCACCAGCACCTCGGAATCGGTATCGCTCTCGAACTCGTACCCCTGAGAGATCAGCTCTTTTTTCAGGGTCGTATAGTTCTCGATGATGCCGTTGTGAATCAGGGCGATGTCGTCGGAGATGTTCATGTGGGGGTGAGCGTTCCGGTCACTCGGGTCGCCATGCGTCGCCCATCGGGTATGCGCGATGCCGATGGTAGCCCCGAGCATGACCGAGCCCGAAACGTTCAGCAGCTCTTCGAGATTACCGACGCTGCCCTTCTGCTTGAGCACCTGCATCGAACCGTTCATGACCGCCATGCCGGCGGAATCATATCCTCTGTATTCAAGACGTTTCAAACCATTCAGAAGCAGCGGAGCCGCTTCACGCTTACCGATATAGCCGATAATGCCACACATATTCCAATTCCTTGATTACGTTTTCATGCAGACAAGACGCCGGTATCAACCGGAGGCTTGCCCAATATATCTATGTTATTGCACACTAAAATCACAACATACCTATCATACTTTCATGCAGCTTCCCGGCTTCCCGGTTCACCGCCGCCTCGAACTGCTCGACGCTGCTGAACTCGCCATCCGGAAAGATGAGGGCGCGGCTCACATTGACCACGGCACTCCGGCCTTCCGGATCAGCCCCGTGCGAAACCGCCTCCTGCATCGAACCGCCCTGCGCGCCAACCCCCGGAATGAGGAAAAACAGGTCGGGCGCGTCTCGACGGAGCTCCTGCAACAGGCCAGGCTTGGTGGCTCCAACCACGACACCTGCGTTCCCGTTGCGCTGCCAGGCGCTGACCCGCTCAAGCACAGAACGATAAAGAGGACGACCATCCTCGACAATCCGCTCCTCGAAATCGCGCGAACCGGGATTGGAGGTCAGGCAGAGCACGAACACCAGCTTGTCCTCGTACTCGAAAAAGGGTTCGAGCGAATCGAAGCCCATGTAGGGCGCCACCGTAATGGCATCGAACGGCCACGCCTCGAAAAAGGCCTTCGCGTACTGTCGACTGGTGTTGCCGATGTCGGCGCGCTTGGCATCGGCAATGCTCAGGCACTCCGGCGGAAGCGCCTGCAGCGTCTCTTCGAGATCGCGCATTCCAGCAAGCCCTCGCGACTCGTAGAATGCGGTATTGACTTTGTAGGCAGCCGCATGATCGCGCGTCGCTCTGATCACGGCGCGGTTGAACTCCTGCACCGGATGCTGCATCGACTGAAAAAGAGCGGGAATTTTCGCCGGATCGCTATCAAGCCCTACACAGAGCATCGAGCGCAGCGAAGCAATTCTTTCGTTTGCCTTGTTCCTTGATGAATTCATACCTGGAATAAAAACCCAAAAAATAGTTAACCCTGACGCTGTTTTGTCATGGCAATATACATGATGCAACATGATAGACGAAGCGAAGAAACTGCGCTGCACAAGACCGGTCGACCCGGACTACGGGAAACTATTAGCAGAGGGAGCACATTTATCACTGTCAGTTATGTATCTTGTAAATCCGAAGAATAGTATATTGAGATTCACATCAGATCCGGCGGAGTTCGTCGACAAGGCAGCCGCCTCCGCAAATTCAGCGCCGGTCAACAGTGAACGATGGCTATGCCTTTTTTAATCATGAGTGCTTTCGATGGCAAACAATCCTTTCAAGCTGAACAATCCATACGATAACGAGCAGGATAACGGGCCACGCAAACCCCGTTTTTCGATATTCTACTACATGGCAGTGATTCTGCTGCTCATCGGCTTCCAACTCGCATTTTTCTGGTCAGGCTCGACCAAAGAGATTCCGTACAGCGAATTTCGTCAACTGATCCTCCAGAACAAGGTCGAATCGGTCAAAATCGCACCTGAGAAGATCTACGTCAACCTCAAAAAGGACGGGACTGTTCCCGCTGCTGACAAGCAACAGGAGCAACCAAAGCTCACGCTCCCGGGCGCATCAACCAATGAGCCGGAGACAGAGGTAACGGTCAATCCCGTGCGGGACGAAGGCCTGATTCCGCTGCTCGAGTCGAGCGGCATCAAGTACGAAGCAATTCCCGGAAACTCGTGGATCGGCGAACTGCTGCAGTGGATTCTGCCGTTCGGTCTCTTGATCGGCATCTACTTCTTCATGTTCCGCCGCATGGGCGGCCCCGGTTCGCAGTTCATGAACATCAGCAAGAACAAGGCCGCGCTGTATGAAAACCTCGACGAGCACACCCGCATCAGCTTCAAGGATGTGGCCGGACTTGACGAGGCAAAGGGCGAGGTCATGGAGGTCGTGGACTTCCTGAAAGATCCGAAAAAATATACCAAGCTCGGCGGCAAGCTCCCCAAGGGCGTGTTGCTGGTCGGCCCTCCCGGCACCGGCAAGACCCTGCTCGCCAAAGCGGTGGCGGGTGAAGCGGACGTGCCGTTCTTCAGCATCAGCGGCTCGGACTTCGTCGAAATGTTCGTCGGCGTCGGCGCGGCGCGAGTGCGCGACCTGTTCAAGCAGGCCAAGGAGAAAGCCCCCTGCATCATTTTCATCGACGAGATCGACGCCGTAGGCCGCAGCCGTGGCAAGGGCTTCATGATGGGCGCCAATGACGAACGCGAGAACACCCTGAACCAGCTTCTGGTCGAGATGGACGGCTTTGCCACCGACAAGGGTGTAATCCTCATGGCCGCGACCAACCGCGCAGACGTGCTCGATACGGCACTGCTCCGTCCTGGTCGCTTCGACCGCCAGATCGTGGTGGACAAACCCGATCTGAAAGGCCGTATCGACATCTTCAAGGTGCACACCAAAGAGCTCTCGCTCTCCGGTGACGTCAACCTCAAGGCGCTGGCTTCGCAGACACCGGGCTTTGCAGGCGCTGAAATAGCCAACGCAGCCAACGAAGCAGCCCTGCTCGCCTCGCGCCGTGGTAAACAGAGCATCGAGATGAGGGATTTTGAGGATGCCATTGAGCGCGTGATCGCCGGTCTTGAAAAGAAGAACAAGGTGATCAATCCGAAAGAAAAAGAGATCGTGGCCTACCACGAAGCGGGACACGCCATCGTAAGCTGGCTGATGCCGGAGAACGATCCCGTCCAGAAAATATCGATCGTGCCGCGCGGCGTCAGCGCGCTTGGTTACACGCTGAACATTCCGCTCGAAGACCGCTACCTGATGACCAAAGCCGAGCTGATTGCCAGGATCTGCGGCCTGCTCGGTGGCAGGATCGCCGAAGAGGTGGTGTTCGGAGAGATCTCGACCGGTGCGCAGAACGACCTTGAACGCGTTACCGAAATCGCCTACAACATGGTGATGGTCTACGGCATGAGCGACAAGATCGGCTACCTGTCGTTTGTTGACAGCAATAATCCCTATACAGGCGGGCCCAGCCTCGACAAGAAATATGGCGATGAAACGGCCCGGATGATCGACCTTGAGGTCAAATCGATTGTTGAGGAAGCCCGGAACAAGGTCTTCAAGATGCTCAGCGAAAACCGCGAGCAACTCGAAACTCTCGCCAAAGAACTGCTCTCCAAGGAGATCGTGCAGTACTGCCGCATCGAGGAGATTCTCGGCAAACGCCCGGCCGGCAAGTTCAGCGAGCACCTCGAGTGCCAGAACAACATCGAACTTCCGGCAGCCGACCCCACCGCGGAACCGGCAACCGACGCACCGCAGACAAAACCGGAATCGGCCACGCTGTCCGACAGGGAACTTGAAGAGCTCGAGGCCGCCGTTCAGCGCCTCAAGGAGTCGAGAAACCTCTCGTCGAACTGAGCAGTGTGACGGAAAAAAGGGTACACATCATCGTGCGGGGGCTGGTGCAGGGCGTCGGTTTCCGCATGTTCGTCCATCGCGAAGCCTCCGCCAGAAATCTGGCTGGCTGGACAAGAAATCTGCCGGACGGCACGGTCGAAATTGAAGCGCAAGGCAACGCCGGCATGGTGGATGAGCTGGTCAAACAGGCCCGCATCGGCCCGTCACGCTCGCAGGTCAACTCGATTGCCGTGCGCGAAATCGCTCCCGACAACGCCGAAAACGATTTTTCGATCCGCTACTGAGCAATCCGGCGCCCACAGGCAAGTCGCGAGCGACGCAACAGCGCCACAAACATGGGACGCGCATGAAACGGGGATCGGGGATAATTGGTACGGGAAGGAAAGCGGAAGAAGCGAGTGGGCCCCGAGGGATTCGAACCCCCGACCTACTGGGTGTAAACCAGTTGCTCTAACCAACTGAGCTAGAGGCCCATCGAAAAGGGCTGACAGTATAACACATTTTCAACAGATAACAAACCGGATCGGCCATTTTCCCCGCCGCCAGGGAACGCTTTGTTTGTACGGCGCGCCGAAAAAGCATAAATTCAGGCCGTCTCAAATTCAGGGTGCCGCCCCGAAATGGGATAATCCTGACTTATCAGGACCATCCGTTTTCAGCGGTGCATTTTGTCCCTCTTCACGCCAATGTCATTGACCATGAAATCGTTATCCATTCTCGGCAGTACAGGTTCCATTGGACTCAGCACGCTCGACGTCGTCAGGCGGCATCCCGGCAGGTTTTCTGTTGCCGCGCTTGCCGAAGGCCACGATGTCGAACTGCTCAGCCAGCAGATCGCGGAGTTCAGGCCCTCCCTGGTTTCGGTGCGTGATGAGGAATCTCGCGAGCGCCTGAAAGGTCTGCTCGGCGAGCACAAGCCCGAAATCCTCTGCGGCCTCGACGGCGCTGCCGAAGTTGCGTCCGTCGATGGTGCCGACATGGTGGTTTCGGCCATCGTGGGAGCGGCAGGTCTGGTTCCGACCGTCAGGGCTATCGAAGCCGGAAAAGACATCGCGCTGGCCAACAAGGAGACCCTCGTGGTTGCCGGTCAGCTCGTCTCCGACCTCGTCAAAAAGCACGGCGTCAAGCTGCTGCCGGTGGACAGCGAGCACTCGGCAATCTTCCAGTCGCTGGTCGGCCATCGCACGGAGGACATCGATCGCATCATCCTGACCGCTTCCGGCGGCCCGTTCCGCAAGACCCCGGCTGAAGAGCTGAAAAACGTCGGCCCCGAGCAGGCCCTCAAGCACCCGCAGTGGTCAATGGGCGCGAAGATCACCATCGACTCGGCCACGCTGATGAACAAAGGCCTCGAAGTGATCGAAGCGCACTGGCTGTTCAACATGCCCGCTGAAAAGATCGGCGTGGTGGTGCATCCGCAGAGCATCATCCACTCAATGGTGGAGTACCTCGACGGCTGCGTCATCGCCCAGCTCGGCGTTCCGGACATGCGCGCCCCCATCGCTTACGCCCTCTCGTACCCCGAGCGCTGCGAAACCGGCATCGGCAAACTCGACCTCGCCAAAGTCGGCACGCTCACCTTCGAAGAGCCCGACATGGAGCGCTTCCCAGCCCTGCGCCTTGCTTTCGACGCGCTCAAAGCGGGCCAGACCTATCCGGCGGTGCTGAACGCTGCGAACGAAATTGCCGTTGCAGCCTTCCTTGACAAGAAGATCGGCTTCACCGCCATTGCCGACACGGTGGACAAAACCATGCAGGCGCACGAAGCCTGGACACCGGTCACGCTGGACGAGTATATTCAGGCGGACAAATGGGCCCGCGAAACAGCAAAGCAGCTTATCGGCTGACCCCGTACAGCTCAAAATCACAGGCACCGCAACCATGCGACGGGCGGAACCCCCTGGCGAAAGTTCCGCCTTGCCTCCTCCGTAAGCGCCATTTCAGTCGCTTACGGATCGCCTGACGTTTGCAACGAAACGCCATCACGAATTAACCGGTTGAACCGAACCAATCATGGATCTACTGAGCACGATATTTTACTTTATCATCGCGATTTTCATTCTTGTCACAGCGCATGAATTCGGCCATTTCATCACGGCCCGGATTTTCGGCATGAGGGTTGACCGGTTTTTCATCGGCTTTGACTTTTTCGGCACGACACTCTGGAAGAAAAAGATCGGTGAAACCGAATACGGTATCGGCGCCTTTCCTCTTGGCGGCTACGTCAAGATCGCAGGAATGGTTGACGAAAGCATGGATACCGATTACGTCCAGAGTGAAGCCAAACCCTGGGAGTTCCGGGCCAAGCCAGTCTGGCAGCGTCTGATCGTGCTGGCGGGTGGCGTCGCAATGAACATGGTGCTTGCCGCGGTCATCTTCATCAGCATCACGGCAATGTTCGGTGAATCGCAAACCTCCATCAAAACCCCGTCCTACGTCGAGCCAAACTCGGTCTTCGCCTCGATGGGCTTCAGAGATGGCGACCGCCTGATTTCGATCAACGGCACGAAGCTTCAGTACTGGGAAGATGCACTCGATCCGGAAAAGCTCAGTTCTTCATCTGTCCGCTTCACCGTGATGCGCGATGGGCAGGAATTGACTTTCACAGCCCCAAAAGACTTCATGAGCCAGCTCAATGAAAGCCGGTCGCTCGGCATCGGGCCTGCCATGCCTCCAGTTATCGGCGAGGTACTTCCGAACAACCCGGCAGAAAAAGCTGGAATTCTGCCAGGATCGCTCATCACGGCGATCAACGGTCAACCAATCACCGACTGGAGCCAGGTACTTGACATCGTTTCCAGTAACGCCGGGAAACCGCTCGCGATCACCTGGATGCACCTCGACAAGCATGAAGATTCGCCGCTGAACGCCAATCGCATCAGAAGCGAAGGCAAGAGCTTCACCACCGAGGTCACGCCGAACACGTCGGGCAAGATCGGCATTTCGCTCAAGCAGACCATCGAGAGCGAACGCATCACTGTTCCCTTTCCAGAAGCGGTCGTAAGCGGTATCAACCAAACCTGGAAGGCAAGCGTCATGACGGTTCAGGGCTTTGCCAAAATCTTTACCGGAAAGGAGGATTTCCGCAAATCGGTCGGCGGCCCGATCAAAATCGCCAAGATCGCCAACCAGAGCGCCGAGCAGGGGCCGATCAGCTTCATGTATTTCGTGGCGGTGCTGTCGATCTCGCTGGCCATCATCAACATCCTGCCCATTCCGGCGCTTGACGGCGGCCAGTTCGTGCTCAACGCCATCGAGGGCGTCATGGGACGGGAAATTCCGTTTGAGCTCAAAATGCGCATCCAGCAAGTCGGCATGACCCTGCTGCTGACCCTGTTCGCCTACTTCATGATCAACGATCTCCTGAACCCCTGATCTCCAGCGGCGGCCATCGACCATGTTTGACAAACTTCAGTCCATCAAGGACAAGTACCTGACCATCGAGCAGCAGCTTTCCGACCCGGAAGTTGCTGCCGACCAGAACCGGTTCAGAAAGCTGAACAAAGAGTACAGCGGCCTCCGGGAGATCGTGCGGGCCTACGACAACTGGCGCAGCGCCAAACAGCAGCTCGACGAAACCCTCGCCATGCAGAAAAGCGAGGAAGATCCCGAGATGCGCGCCTTGGCGGCAGCCGAGGCCGAAGAGCTTCAGGAGCGCCTGCCGGAACTCGAACAGAATCTCAAAATCCTGCTGCTTCCGAAGGACGAAGCCGACACCCGCAACGCCATCATCGAAATCCGCGCTGGAACCGGCGGTGACGAAGCTGGCCTGTTCGCCGCAGACCTGATGCGCATGTACCAGCGCTACGCCGAGCGGCAGGGATGGAGCTGCCAGACGCTCGACGTGAGCGAAGGCTCGGTGCCCGGCAGCCTGAAAGAGGTTTCACTCGAAGTGAGCGGCCACGATGTGTACGGCATCCTCAAGTTCGAGAGCGGCGTGCACCGCGTGCAGCGCGTGCCCGAAACGGAAACGCAGGGGCGCATCCATACCTCGGCGGCGAGCGTTGCCGTGCTGCCGGAAGCCGAAGAGGTGGACGTGGAAATCCGCAAGGATGACCTGCAGATGGACACCTTCCGCAGCGGCGGCAAAGGCGGACAGAACGTCAACAAGGTGGAAACCGCCGTGCGCATAACACATGTGCCGTCGGGCATCGTCGTGGCCTGCCAGGAGGAGCGTTCGCAGCTCCAGAACCGCGAGCGCGCCATGAAAATGCTGCGCTCGAAACTGTACGACATCAAGATCACCGAGCAGCTACAGAGCCGCGCCGACCTGCGCCGCTCGATGGTGGCCACCGGCGACCGCAGCGCCAAGATCAGAACCTACAACTTTCCGCAATCGAGGGTCACCGACCATCGCATCGGCTTCACCACCCACGCCCTGCCGCAGGTCATGCAGGGCGAGCTCGAACCGATCATCGATGCCCTTCGGATGCACGACCAGGCGGAGCGCCTCAAGGCAGAAACCAACTGATCCTGCCATCGGTAATGCGCAGCTGAAACGCACAAGTTTAACGCAGAGTCGCTATATTTCAGTTTGTCCGCTTACTGGCGGCAAAACGACCCGAATCGGCAAATCCGGCAACGAGAGCAGTTTTATAAACCATACGATACGACAGAGCCCAGGCGCCATTTTGCACAGGCGTGGGCTGGAGGACATGATATCATGGAAATGGACGCCACAGGCAAAAGCAAAGGGCAATGGGTTTTTCACGGAACCTTCGACCGGACGGTTGACTATCTGTCCGACCATGCAAGGATTCTGGAATTCAACCCCTTCTGCCACAAAGTCGAGCCGCTCGACCGCGACGAGGCGTACCGCTGGCACTTCAGGGTAACCGATCCGCAGAACAACCCGTTCGACGTGATCTTCAACATCCAGCAGGAAACTGAACTCCTGCTTGAACTTCCCGAAGAGCTCGGCACAATGCATCCCGATGAGCTGACCGACGCAATGATCGAGCAGTACACCATCGGTCGCAAAATCTCCTGGCGTCACCTTCCGGCCAGCGAAACCATCGCCATGCCCGAAAAGTACCTGTTCGAGGGAAAAGCCACGGCCGATCTGCTCATTCTACCGCTGCAAGGGGAACGCACCAAGGTCGATTTCGACCTGCGCATCGACGTGCAGTTCATTCTCTATCCGGCCTTCCGCATCATTCCCGAGCAGATCATCCGCACCATGACCAACGCGGGCATGTCGCTGGTCATGCAGACCGCCACCAACAAGATGTTCCAGAGCATCTCCAGCGATTTCGGCACGATTCGCCAGCTCTGAGAGGCCTCCATCAACCCCTATGACTCTCATCGCCGCTTGAGCAAGGACGCACAACAGATTTCCGCCATCCGCCGCTTTTCGGCTTCGATTATCAGCGTGGCGCTGCTGGTCATCTCGGGCACGGTCGGCTACATGTACCTCGAAAACATGAGCCCGCTCGACGCCCTCTACATGACGGTCATCACGGTGGCCACGGTCGGCTTCAGCGAAGTGCGCCCGCTGGACGATGTTGGCAAGATTTTCACGATGACCCTGATCGTCGGCGGTACGGGCATCTTTTTCTTCACCCTGACCAATGTGGCCGTCTTCTTCGTTTCGGGCGAATGGAGGGAGCATTGGGAACAACAACGCAATGAACGCATGCTTCGGAAGCTCAACGACCACTTCATCATCTGCGGCTTCGGACGGCTCGGCAGCAACGTCGCCGAGGAGTTCCGGATCAAGTCGATTCCGTTCATGGTTATCGACAACATGATCGACAACGTGCTCCGCGCCAGGGACGAAGGCTACCTTGCCATCAAGGGCAACGCCGCGGACGAAGGCGTCCTGATCGATGCCGGCCTGCAGCGGGCCAAAGGGCTGATTGCCGCCGCGGGCAATGACGCCGAAAACGTCTTCATCGTGCTCACTGCGCGCAACCTGAAGCCGAGCCTGCACATCGTGGCCAGGGCGGACTGCGAAGAGTCCGAAAACAAGCTGCTCCGCGCCGGGGCACAGAAGGTGGTAATGCTCTACCGTTCGGCGGGCAAGCGCATGGCCAACATCCTGATCGAGCCGGAGCTCGAAGAGTACCTCGACGAGCTGAGCGACGCGAACAACCTGAACCTGCGCATCGCCCAGTTCATTGTGAACGAAAACTCGGCACTGGTCGGCAAATCCTTTCAGGAAGTCGACCTGTACAACAACCACCGCATCAACGTGGTCGGCTACAAGCTGCCCGGCGGAGAGCTGCACACCACACCGCGCCCGGCGGAGATCATCCAGAAAAACGGCACGATCATCGCCATCGGTCAGGGCGGTGACCTTGAAATGCTCAACCATCTGACACAGGGAGAAGCACAGAAATGACGAGTCTGCACGACCTTGTCGAGTCGAGAAAAAGCGTCCGTGGCTATGACCAGAGCCGACCGGTCGCGCCGGAAATTCTCGAACGGGTGCTCAACGCCGGGCGGCTTGCGCCGTCGGCCAAGAACCTCCAGCCGTGGAAGTTCCTCGTCGTCAGCTCCCCCGAGATGCTCGCCAAAGTCCGCCCCACTTACCAGCGCGACTGGTTTGCCGAAGCGCCGCACATCCTCATCGTCACCGGCGACCGCACCGAGGCGTGGGTGCGCCCCTCGGACGGCTGGAACTCGCTTGAAACCGATCTTGGTATCGCGATGGATCACCTGATTCTTGCCGCGCATGACGAAGGGCTCGCCACCTGCTGGATTTCAGCCTTCGATCCGGCAATGCTGCGCGAAGCGCTCGGTCTCGGCCCCACCGAAGAGGTATTCGCCATCACGCCACTCGCCTACGCTTCCGCCGACGCGCAGACCAGACCCAAAACCCGGAAATCACTCGACGAAGTCGTCCGGTATCTGTAAACAGGAATCTCTCATGCTCAACAAACAGCTCGGCACCATCGCGCTCGCCCTGTTGCTCGGCAATCCGGCCACCGCAACGGCCATGTCCCGCCCGCTCGAACCGCCGATTCCGATCTCGGCTGAAAACGTCAATACCGACATGCTCCCGCCTGCAATCATCAAGCTCGGCAAGGTGACCGTCACCCCCGACATCACCTACCTGAAGCTGCCCGGCTTCCGCCCGATGCTGCTCGACCTCTACCGCCCCAAAGGCAAGGCCCTGCGTCCGCTGGTCATCTTCGTACACGGCGGAAGCTGGACAACCGGCTCGAAACGCACGACGGCTCACTTCACCGACTTCCCCCGAGTGCTGGCCCGTCTGGCGGAACGCGGCTTCGTGGTGGCATCGATTGACTACCGGCTCAGTGGCGAGGCGAGCTTTCCAGGCGCCGTGCAGGACATCAAGGCCGCCATCCGCTTCCTGCGCGCCAACGCCGGAAAGTATGGCATCGATCCGGATCATGTCGGAATTTGGGGCGCATCGGCCGGAGCGCATCTCGGCGCCATGACCGCTTTCACCGGCGAGGATATGGAGTTTGATTTGCCAGGCATGGAGAACGCCGGGGAGTCCGACCGCGTGCAGGCCTTTGTCGGCTGGTATGGCCCTTATGAGCTGGAAGCATTGTTCCAGCAGGCCACGGCGCCCGGCAGTACGATCGACCCCAGTGGCCCGATGCGCTTTTTCGGTTGCACCCCCGAAGGCTGCCCGCCCGGCGTATTTGTGAAAGCCAGCCCCGTCAGCCACGTTGACGCCAACGATCCACCGACGCTGCTCATCCACGGCACCGACGACACCACGGTGCCTGCAGAGCAATCCCGTCAGCTCGAAGAGCGGCTGAAAAACGCTGGAGTACGCGCTGAGCTGGTGCTCATCGACGGCGTCAGCCACGACTGGACCGGCAACGATGAACAAGCCACCGCAACCGCCTCACGCAAGGCGATCAACGCCACCTTCGACTGGCTGGAACAGCAGTTGCTCAAAGGGAGATAAGAACTATCGCTGGCGCAAAGCCGCGCAAACTGAGCCTCTTCAGCGCCGGACGCTCAGGCGGAAACAGGCGCGCCCAGCCTTGTGTGACCAGCGCAGAGCCGTGGATTCATCGGACTCCAGCGCGAAAGTTGCGCAAAGCTCATAGCTGTCCGGAGAGAGCCGACGATAACCATAGGGCTTGCCGCTTTCCGGATCAAAAAGCGGAACACGGCTGGCTGGCTGCTTTGCGAGAACATCGAGGTTCTCGGGCAGCTCCTGATGGGTACGATAATAGAACTCGACGGAAGAGACAATCCGCTGAAGATCCGACAGACGCCGCTCATCGAATTTCCTGTTCCGCTGCTCATCGATCGGCCCAATCATAAAAAGGCCGCGAACCACGGCCGCCACCACCAGAAGGGAGACCACGATTCCCAGCACGCCATCCTTTCCGACAGGCTTCATAACTCCTGCTCCTCTTTGCGCAATCCTTTGAGGTAATAGATAAAAACCGTTCCGGCAATGACGGCGACAACCAACGCTTTGAATACGAACCGAACAGTCAGTTCTCCGCCGAGCAGGTTGAACAGCAAAGCCGAAACATCACCGAGAATAATGCAGGCGGCAATGAAAAGGGTAAGGTAGGTCAGCCAGCGCCGGACGCCCGATGAACGCCCCGCAGGAGTGTTCTGCAATTCATTGGCAATTTTCCGCGACAGATAAAGGAACAGTGGAAAAGCAACAATCAGCGCCGATACCGCCCCCCTGATCCGGGAACTGACCCAGTCAACAGAGTGTGCCGTCATCGCCGGATCCGGAAACGCCTGCTCGATGAAAATGAACAGCAGGTTCCCGAAATTGAAGGCGCTGACATACAGCGTCACAAAAAGCAGGAGATAGAAAAAGGTTTCGCGCGCCGAAAGGTATGGCTTGGGTTTCGGCACAGGCAGGGGAAACTCGATTTCCGCATACTCCTCAAGCGCACGATCAACCCGTTCCGCCTGCCACCCTGCCTGGAGCAAAACCTCGCGGATGCGATCACGCGAGACCTCTTTCCTCAAAGCATCACAAACAAAGGCGGAGAGTTCGTTATTCGTTTTTTCCATATGAGAGCCTCCGTGTACATGGACTGGTCAGAGAGAAGCCGATAAACACCAATTAATATCAGTGTACGAAATCCCTCGTTCTTCGCAATTCAGCTCCGTCTGTCAGAGGCTCGGCAAGTTCAGGGTTACAATGAAAAAGCCCTCGACACTTTCGGAATTCTCCGGGGTATCGAGGGCTTCAATGGCGCTTTAAACGTCCAGCGGCAGATCAGGAGTGGCCGCCGGCGACGATGCGGATCATCTTGATGTTCAGGACAAGGAACCTGAAAAGCTGCCACGGCACAAACTTGCGCCAGAACAGCGTAGCCTTGTCCGGCACCGGCGGATAGGCCTCATCGTAATATGCCTTGAATTTATAGTTACCCATGATTCAGGATTTTTATTGGTTCAACATTTTTTCATGCTTCATGCACAGCTTATCGAGCGTCGTGAGGGACCAGAGAGCAAGGCGGACGGAACAGAGAACCCGGAGCGTACATACAGTACGTGAGGATTCCGAGCACCACCCAACGCAGCTATCGTGGCCCGCAACAGCTCGATCACTCGGGAATGAGCCACCAGAACGGGTAGCCCTTCGCCTTGTGGAAGAACAGGTAGTGCAGAATGAACTTCAGCCAGTGGCCCGCAAGACCGGCCTCGCCAACAGAATAGTTCATATCGCGGCCCCACTCGGGATACTTCTCCCAGTCAGGCACGATCGGGAAGACGGTCATCGACGCACCGAGACCGTCGAAGGAGCCGAAGCCGCCGGATACGATACAGGCCGCGCCCATGCGCGCCATCGAGGCGGTATGGTGGTGCTCTTTGTGGCCGCCCTTGACCTGCTCGGCGATGTTGAGCGCGATGATCTTTCCGATAACGCCCGACGGCATTCCGGTGCGCGGCGGAGTCGGGAATATCTGGCGGCCATTCTCGCTTTTCAGGGGCTTGGAGATCGGGTGCGGCGGAGCAAAAGCGATACCCGCAGCGTAGATGTTGTCGTACATCGGCGTCTGGTACTTTGTCGGCCAGTCGGCAGCCGTCCATTCATCGAACGACTTGGGCGTGTAGTCAGCATCAACCTTCATGAACTTGTTGGGCAGGAACATCTGGTCGGTGATGTCGTTACCCTCACGATCGAACGCGGTAAGGCCGACCCCCGAGAACGACGGAATCAGCATCGAGAAATCGAACTCCTGCGAAAGCATTTCGCCATCGAGCGTTTCGTAATGCGCCACGCCCGGCTCGACCTTGTAAACGCCCGCCCGGCGAATCCACTTGATGCCGTACTCGGCAAGCAGCGACTCGGTGAACACCTTGGTCGGGGTGATGTAACCACCGCGCTTGATGAACGCGCCACCCATACCGAAGTCACCCAGCTCGTACTCGTTGGAAATCCAGGTAATCTCCGCCATGTGGCTCAGGCCAAGCGTGGCGATTTCGTGCGCGATATTCAGGATATATTCGAACGCCGCGCCCTGGCAGGTAGCCATCGCATGGCCGGTGCCGATGAGAAAGCGCTGCTTCTGTCCGGCTTTCATCTTCTCGATGCTTTTCTGCAACTCCTCCCACGCATGGGCAGCGTGGCTGTAGGTACAGACCGACATGCTGTTTTTGTCGGGGCCAAGCCCCTCGGTCGCCTCGAAGTTCAGCTTCGGACCGGTAGCGTTGACCAGATAGTCGTAATCGACGATTTCGGTCTGACCGGCGTACTCCGGATCGGTGTATTCGATCGTGACGTACCCTTTGTCGATAGAGGCGTCACCCTCCGGATGGATCGAAACGGCTTTCGCCTGCTTGAAATCGATTCCCCAGCGATCATAAACCTTGTGCAGCTTGAAGCGAACATCGTCGATGGTCATCTGGCCGACACCGACCCAGATGTTCGACGGAATCCACTGATAATAGCTATTGGGCGAAACCACCACCACCTCGTGGTTCTTCCCGAGCTTTTTCTTGAGGAAGGAGGCGCAGGTATGCCCTGAAACGCCAGCTCCCAAAACGACAACCTTTGCCATACTGATTGTGCAGTTTCAATTGTTAAACGAAATGTCCATCACAGGAAGCCAAAACCACCGTCAAGAGGTCGTTCCTCGTAGCCATTTCAACGTTCACGTCCCGGCTGAAGCGGCAGCTCGGCAAAGAGCGGGCACACAACAACAAAACACCGGGAATCATGGACAACCGAATTCAACTATAACCATATAGTCATAATAAACCAAGAATCATCCTGTTTTTACACATGAAAAGTAAGCAATCCCGATCATGTACAACTACTGATTAACCGATTAACGGAAATTTTGCCTCGAAAGTGCCGGAACACGAAAAAGCATCCTTAACCCCCTGACAATCGACGAACCAGCGGCTCTTCCTGGCTGCGCTTTATCGCCCCTGAACACGCACCTGAACTGAATTTTCAAGAGCGCGATCCTGTTAACATTTCTACGATCGGATTCAGGGCAACCCAACCATTCCAGCCATGAGAAACATCGTGTTCACCGGGAAAGGCGGCGTGGGCAAAACCTCCGTCGCTGCGGCAACCGCCGTCAGGGCGGCCTCGCAGGGCTACAAAACACTCGTGATCTCCACCGACCCGGCGCACAGCCTCGGAGACTCCTTCGACATCGAACTCGGCCCATCACCGGTCAAGATCGCCGACAATCTCTGGGGCCAGGAGGTCAGCGTATACGGCGACCTTTCGCTCAACTGGGAGGTGGTACGCGAGCACTTCGCCCACCTGATGGAGGTGCAGGGCATCGAAGGCATTTACGTCGAGGAGATGGGTGTGCTGCCCGGCATGGAGGAGCTCTTCTCGCTCTCCTACATCAAGCGCTACAACGACTCCAACGAATACGACCTGCTCGTTGTGGACTGCGCACCAACCGGCGAAACCCTGCGTCTGCTCTCTATTCCGGAGACCTTCGGCTGGATGCTCAAGCTCATGCGCAACATGGAAAAATATGTGGTCAAACCGGTCATCCGCCCGCTCTCCAAGCGCATCGGCCGCCTGCACGACTTCGTGCCGGAAACGGAAGTCTATGACCAGGTCGACCACCTCTTTTCATCGATCGAAGGAATCATCGAGCTCCTGTCCGACGATTCAAAAACCACCGTCCGGCTCGTCATGAACCCCGAAAAAATGGTCATCAAGGAGTCGATGAGGGCTCTCACCTACCTGAACCTCTACGGCATCACGGTTGACCAGATCATCATCAACCGCGTCTATATGGACGACGTTGACGGCCACTACTTCGAGGGGTGGAAAGAGATTCAGAAAAAGTACATCGAAGAGATCGAGACCTCATTCGCACCGATTCCCATAACCAAAGTGCCGCTCTACCGCAAGGAGGTGCTCGGCATGGAGATGCTCAAAAAGGTGGGTGAAACGGTCTACGGCGAGCGCAACCCGCTGGACATCTTCTACCACGAAGAGCATGTGGATATTCACAAAGTCAGTGAAGGCCACTACATCATGAAGCTCCGCCTGCCTTTCGTCTTCGACAACCGCATGGCCGCCAACGTCACGCAGGTCGGCGACTCGCTGACGGTCAGAATCGGTAACTACCAGAAGGGCGTCATCCTTCCCACGTTCCTCGCCGGGATGAAGGTTGCGCACGCCGGTTATGAGGAGAAGTGGCTGGCAATCGAGTTCAAGAAGAAGGAGATGGAGACGGCGACAAATTAATCGCCAACCCAGCCACCCCATAAAAGACGAAACCCCCGACATCGCCGGGGGTTTCGTCTTTATCGTCATGCTGACTTACTTCTGCTGCATCTGCTGCATCATCTGGCGGCCAAACTCTTCCATCTCTTTCATCTTCTCTTCGCTCATCCCCTGCGGGCCGTCTGGCATTGTGGGGATTTCCAGCTTCGTGCAGTTGGCCGGAACTTCGAAAAGGGCGCTGTCCGGAGTGGTGCGCTCAGCCTTGACCAGCTCGGTGACCACGCCTTCCGGAGAAATCAGCGTCTTGACGGGGAAGCCGTCGAGACCGGCAGCCTTGAGTTTTTCGGCGAGCTGCTCATATTTGCGATCTTCCGAACCCTGCATGCGCGCGTAGGCGAAGTAGTCGAGAATATCCTTGCTCACCCAGAGATCAACGGTGTTCTGTTTGTCAGGCCATGAAATCCGGACATGGTTACAGTCGAAGCCGTTCACCTCCTCCTTGCCGAGCTTTTCGATCTTCGCATCCAGATATGGATCGTCGGGCGCCTCCTCTTTGACTTTTGACACATCCAGCTCCATGCAGGAACCGGCCGCTTCGTTGATCATGTAGATTTTATCGGGCTTATCCGTAAGCGACAGCACGGTCATTGAAATCGTACCGGCACCGCCAACGGCGGTCTTGCTCTCTGCGCGCATTCCTTTCGGGCCGATATAGAGCTTCATGTCGCTCGTGCCTGCGTTCGGCATGGTGGTTTTCATGGTCAGGACGCCGGTAAACGGACCTGCAATCGCGGGTGAGGCCTGCTCAACGGCGGCTGAACCGGGCGCATTGGCCTCTTTTTTGTCGCCACATGCCGAGAGCAAGAGACCCGGCACCAGCACAGCGGCAAACAATCGACGGGAGATAGCTTTCATGATCTTTTTGATTTAGGGGTTGGCGTTGTTTCAAAAGAACCGGAAGCAACGATAAGACTGAAAAAAAGAAGCATATGGGTTAATGTAAGCAAATCCTTGCTCACCCCGCCCCGTACCGCTTGCGAATTCCCAGCTTGTCGATGCGGGAATAGAGCGTCTTGGCGTTGAGCCTGAGCAGCTCGGCCGCGCCACCCTGACCGCTGACCTTGCCTCCGGCGCGGTCGAGGGCATCGAGAATGAGCTTGCGCTCCATGTTCCGCGCCTGCTCCTCGAACTCCTGCATCGTCATGACCTCCGCCTGCGCCTCCATGCCAGGCTCACCCCTCGGAGGCAGGGCTGAGGAGAGGTCGAGCGTGTCACCTTCGGAGACAATCACCGCCTGCTCAATGGTGTGGGAGAGTTCACGGATGTTGCCCCGCCACTCTCGCGAGACCAGCTCGTTCATATCGTGCTCACGGATGGCGCGTTCCGGCTTGCCGAACTCGCGAGCGAATTTGCGGGCAAAGTACATGGCGAGCACGGGGATGTCGTCGCGGCGTTCGCGAAGCGGCGGCACCGATAGGGGAAAGGCGTTGAGCCGGAAGTAGAGATCCTGACGGAAGCGACCGGTGGCGACCTCCTTTTCAAGGTCGCGGTTGGTGGCGGCGATGACCCGCACATCGACCGGAATCACGCTCCGCCCGCCGATGCGTTCGAGCTCCTTCTCCTGAAGCACCCGCAGCAGCTTGGCCTGAAGCTCCAGCGGAAGCTCGCCTATTTCGTCGAGGAAGATC
Source organism: Chlorobaculum parvum NCIB 8327 (assembly GCF_000020505.1). Taxonomy (NCBI): domain Bacteria; kingdom Pseudomonadati; phylum Chlorobiota; class Chlorobiia; order Chlorobiales; family Chlorobiaceae; genus Chlorobaculum; species Chlorobaculum parvum. The sequence goes on along the minus strand of NC_011027.1, from coordinate 66,879 downwards.
GTGCCGCCGTCGGCCAGCTCGAACTTGCCGATGCGCCGTTCAGTCGCGCCGGTGAAGCTCCCCTTTTCGTGGCCGAACAGCTCGGACTCGATCAGCGATGCGGGCAGGGCGGCGCAGTTGACCTTCACCAGCACCCGCTCCTTGCGCGGCGAAAGGTTGTGGATCGCGCGGGCGATCAGCTCCTTGCCGGTGCCGGTTTCGCCCTCGATAAGCACCGTGGCATCGGTCGGAGCAACCAGGCTGACTCGCCGCAGCACCTCGGCCAGCGGTGCGCTGTTGCCGACGATCTCTTCGAAGTTGTGTGCAGCGCGGATCTCCTCGACGAGGTAGGTGCGCTCCCCTTCGAGCTTGCGGCGCAGCCGGTCGATCTCGTCGAAAGCGAGGTAGTTCTGCAATGCCAGCGCGAGCTGTGGCACAATGAGGCTGACCGTGCGCGCCTCCTCGTCGCCCAGCGTAACGCCGACGCCTGAAATGATCAGCCCCGCGCGGCTGCCGGGCAAATCCCAAAGCTGCACGACGATGATCGAGCTGATGCCGAAGCGATCGCGCACCAGTTCGAGAATGCGAAAATCCCGGCACAGCTCTTCAAAGCGCTCGCCGGAATAGATGCCGGGCCGCGAAATCACCTCAATGCTCTCCCGCGCAACGGGGTCGTCGGGCAACATTTCAAGATGTTCGAGTGGCGAAAAGGGCGCGAAACTGCTGCCCGACCCGCGCATGAAGTTATCGTAAATACGGAACCGCCCGTCCGAACCAACCACGCGGATGCCAAGAAACGAGCAGGGCACGAGGCGGCTGATCTGCTCGCAGACAGTCAGCAGCATCTGGCTTCGATCCTTGGTGGTGAAGAGTGCATTGTTGATCGCAAGCTGCATGGCGGTTTCCGCCTCGCGCTGGCGCAGCTCGTCGTAGGCCAGCGCATTGCTCACCGCGATGGCGATGGAGGAGCTGACCCCGGAAAGCAGCGATTTATCGCCATCGCTCCACAGCTTCTCCTCTGCAGAAACAAAGCTGAGAAAACCGATCACCCGCCCACCGGAACGAAGCGGCGAAAGCACAATCTGCCGCATTCCCAACTCGTGCAGCGTCCGGAGCAGCGGAGCATCCTCCTCGCCAAACGCAGGAATATCGTGAGCGATGGAGGCGACGGTCACCCCGCGGTCGTCGAGATGCGCCTCAAGCCAGGTGCCGGTAATGGGGCGCCGCTGCACCCGCAGATGGTCGGGCAACTCGAAGCGCAGCATCTCGAAAAAAACACTCACGCGGCGGCGGTCCCGGTCGAGGGTGATGATCACCGCCGAATCGAACGGAAAGATGAGGCGAAGCTTGTCGGTGACCGTGCGGAACAGCTCCTGCGGGTCACGGATGGTGCCGATGGCGTCGCCGATATACTGCATGAGCCGAAGCGCCTCGGGCAAGTGCGTGGTTGTCATAGCTGATTTTCTGATTTATTCAGAAGGAAGTTAAGAGAATTTTCTGAAATTTTCAGAAAAACAAGAAATAAATAACAAGCTCAAAGCCTTGAAAAGCAGGGCCTACAGGCAAAATCGACAACTGGCACGATAATTGATGAATAAACCTTGATACCATGCTGATCGAGGCTGCCCGGCAAAGAAGCGGCACTGCCTCAGAAGACTACACGATGAAAATGCAAAACGAACGATGAAAGAATCGAAATCGGGATCGGCGCCGGACCAGAACCATGTCGATCCCGATAACGGTTCCAATGAAAAGAGAACATTTGACCGACCAACACAGGAATTGTTCAAATCTATGAAGCACAACAAATCCATTGCCACCCTCCTCCTGATCGCCGCAGTGATGACGACGGCGCAGCCGCTCCGCGCTGAGGAGATAGCCCCGGCAACATCTGAACCGATCACGCTGGACGAGGCGCTGCGCATGACCCGCGAGCACAATCCGCGAGCCTTGCAGGCTGTCGAGGAGGTCAAGGCTGCCGATGCGCAGGTCACCCGGGGACGCAGCGGCTACTTCCCGCATCTGTCCGCAAGCGCCGGCTACCGCTACCTGGATCCGGTCGCCGAGGCAAATTTCGGCGGCGCCACCATCCAGTTCGTACCGAACGACAACTACGACGCGCGCGTCACCGCCGAAATGATGCTGTACGATTTCGGACGCACAGGCCGCACGGTCGATCTGGCCAAGGCCGGACGCAACTCGGCGGGCATCCGGCAGGAGATCACCCTGCGCGATCTTTCGCTGGCCACCATCCGGGCCTTCTACTCGGTGCTGTTCCTCCAGGAGGCGGTCAGCGTGCAGCAGAAGGAGATCGACGCCCTGCAGAAAAACCTCGATCACATGCAGAAACGCTACGATGAAGGGGCCGCGACCCGTTTCGACCTGCTGACCACCCAGGTGCGTCTCGCCGCTGCCGGAAATCGCAAGATCGATTACGAAACGCAGCTGCACAATCAGGAAATTGCCTTGCGCCGTCTTTGCGGCCTCGACGAGCAGGCTCCGCTGAACCTGAGCGGCTCGTTCGACATCACGGTGGCCGACAAGGACGCCAACCGCCTTGCAGCCGCAGCGCTGGAGCAGCGTCCGGAGCTGATGCTCGCCCGCGAAAACCTCAAGGCGGCCTCATACAAAAAATCGCTGGCCGGCAAGGAGTTCCTGCCGAAAATCGTAGGCAGCGCCTCGTGGGGCACGGCCAACGGCTACATGCCCGATATCGACAAGATGCGCACCAACGTTGCCGCCGGAGTTGAATTGCAGGTACCGATCTTCGACGGCTTCGGCAGAAGCGCCGCGCTGAGGGAAGCCGCCGCCATGAAACGCTCCGCCGAGCAACAGCAGCTCGATACCGAGCAGATGGCGCAGGCCGAAATTCGCCAGTCGCTCAACGACCTGAAAAGCAGCGAACAGAAAATCGAAACGACCTGCCTTCAGGTTTCACAGGCCGACCTCGCTGCGCAACACGCGCGAATCCGCTACGACAACGGCCTTGCCACCACGCTCGACCTGCTCGATGCCGAAGCGGCACTGGCCGAAGCCGAGCTGGCCCACCTGCAGGCCCGTTATGAATATGTACTGAACGCCTATGACGTCAGGCGCGCCTCTGGCGATCTGATCGCCCAAAAACAGGAGAAAGGATCATGACAAATACCGTTGCGAAATCATCCAGAACCATTCTCTGCCCGACCGACTTCTCTGTCGCCTCGACACAGGCCCTGCTTCATGCCGCAGGGCAGTGCGGAGGCAACGCGGAGCTGATCGTGCTGCATATCGGAGCCTCCGGCTCAGGCGATCACGGCACAATGCTCAAGGAGCACCTCCATAACTTCTCAGGCTACTCCGACCTGCTTTCGGGCTACGGATGCCGCGTACGTTTCGCCGTCGAGTACGGCACGCCGTCCGCAGCCATCATCGAATACGCCGAAAAAGCCGATGCCGACCTCATCGTGATGGGCTCGCACGGCGCAAGCGATTTCCGACGGCTCCTGGTCGGCAGCACGGCCGAAGCGGTGATGCGCCAGGCAACGCGCCCGGTACTCGTGCTCAGGTCGCCGAAGCGCGATGGAGAAAAAACCTCGCATCAGAAAGAGCAAACCGAAGTATTGACCAACTCCAACGATTGAACATCAATGTCAGAACAGCAGCAATCAAACCACGAAAAACCGGCGAATGCCCTCGACAAACGACCGCAGGGGCAATCATGGCCTCGGCTGGCCATCTTCGGTGTCCTGCTCGCCATCGGCCTCGGCTGGGGCGGCATGGAATTCGTTCACTCGCTCAGCCATGAGGAGACCGACGACGCCCAGATCACCGGAGACATCTACCCGGTCAGCCCCCGCGTGCCCGGAAACGTGCTCGACGTGATGGTTGATTCAAACCAGATGGTCAAGGCTGGCGACACGCTTCTGACCATCGACCAGTCTGACTATCTGGTCAAGCGCGACATGGCTCAGGCCCAGCTCCTCCGGGCGCGCGCCGCAGTGTCGGCGGCAAAGGCGGAAATCGTGGCTGCAGGCGCAAACCAGACCAAGCTCAATGCCGACCTTCGCCGCAGCCGGAACCTCCAGAAGCAGGATGTGATCTCCCGCGCCGAACTCGATGCTGTCACGGCGGGCGCCACAGCCTCGACAGCCCAGCACTCCGCAGCCGGAGACCAGTACAAAGCCGCACTTGCGCAGGAAAAGCTTGCCGAGGCCGAGCTGAAGAACGCCGAGCTCATGCTTTCGTGGACAACCGTCACCGCACCGGCTGACGGACAGGTCGCCAAAAAGAATGTGCAACCGGGCCAGTTCGTCTCGCCCGGCCAGCAGCTCATCGCCATTGTCGGCAGCGACGAACTCTGGGTGGTGGCCAACTTCAAGGAAACCCAGCTCGAACATATGCGCCCCGGCCAGAAGGTGATCATCAAAGTCGATGCCTTCCCCGGCAAGGAGCTGAAAGGCCATATCGACTCAATTTCTGCGGGAACCGGCGCGCAGTTCGCCCTGCTCCCGCCCGATAACGCCAGCGGCAACTTCGTGAAAGTGGCCCAGCGGGTTCCGGTCAAGATCGTCTTCGACGAAAAGCCCGAACTGCCGCTTGCCGCCGGAATGAATGTGATCGCAGAAGTGAAGGTGAAGTGATGTCAAGTACCGCAACAGCCATACCGGGCGCGCGCGCGCCGGAGCACCATTACGAAACCGGGGCCAGAAAATGGATCATCACGGTAACGGTTATCGTGGCGGCGATGCTCGAACTGATCGACACCACCATCGTCAACGTGGCCATCAACCACATCAGCGGCAACCTCGGCGCGAGCATCGAGGATGTCTCCTACGTGGTCACGAGCTACGCCATCGCCAACGTGATTGTCATTCCGCTGTCGGGATTTCTCGGCAACCTGTTCGGACGCCGCAACTACTTCGTGGCCTCGATCGTGCTCTTCACGGTCGCCTCGTTTTTGTGCGGCATCTCGACCAACATCTGGATGCTGGTCTTCTTCCGCTTCATCCAAGGCATAGGCGGAGGAGGACTGCTGCCCACCTCACAGGCGATCCTTTACGAAACCTTCAGGCCGGAGGATCGCGGCGCGGCGACAGGCATCTTTTCGATGGGGCTGGTGCTCGGCCCGACCATCGGGCCGCTGCTTGGCGGTTACCTCGTGGACTATTTCGCCTGGGAATGGTGCTTCTTCGTGAACATCCCGATCGGCATCGCGGCGGCGTGGGCGGCGCTCACCTTCGTTACCGAACCGAAGGTCAAGCACGCCGTGCAGAAGATCGACTGGTCGGGCATCGGACTGCTTGCCATCGGTATCGGCTCACTCCAGTTCGTACTCGAACGGGGCGAACAGAAAGACTGGTTCGAGACCGATTATATCGTCTGGTTCACCATCATCGCGGTGGTATCACTGATAGCTTTTGTCTGGCAGGAGCTGCACACCGACCATCCGGCGGTTGACCTCTCCGTGCTGGCGCGAAGCAAAAACCTGGCCATCGCCGCCGTTCTGACTTTCATCGTCGGCTTCGGGCTGTACGGTTCACTGTTCGTCTTTCCGGTCTTCGTGCAACGCCTGCTGGGCTTCACGGCAATGCTGACCGGCCTGGTGCTCTTTCCCAGCGCCATGCTCACCGGCATCATTTCTATGCCGCTCGGCATAGCTTTGCAGAAAGGAGCATCGCCGAAGCTGATGATGACGGTTGGCATGGCCACATTCTTTTTGTTCTGCTGGGAACTGGGCAACCAGACGCTCATGTCGGGTGCAGAAAACTTCTTTCTGATACTGCTCCTCCGTGGGCTCTCGCTCGGATTCATCTTCATTCCGGTCACCCTGCTCGCCGTCACGGGACTGCACGGCAAGGATATTGGGCAGGCGACCGGCCTGAACAACATGGTACGGCAGCTCGGCGGTTCGTTCGGCATCGCCATCACCAACACCTACGTCGCCCAGCGAGTGGCTGCGCACCGCCTTGACATTCTCAGCCACCTCTCGCCCTACGACCCCGCCGCCGTCCAGCGATTGCAGGGTATGAAGCAGGCGCTTGGCCAGTACATGAGTTCGCCAGTCGAAGCAGGACAGGCCGCGATGGCTGCGCTCGAAGGCATCGTCGTCCGCCAGAGCTACCACCTGGCATACATGGACGCCTTCAAGATGATCGCCATCCTGTTTGCAATATGCCTGCCACTGTTGCTCTTCATCAGGGTTGACAAAAAGCAGAAAGCCGACATCTCGTCGGCGCACTGAGATTGGGGCAGCATTCCCTCCATTCTTCGTAGGGGCAGGGCTCGCGCCTGCCCCTATTGCATCAGCCGACCGCTTTATACAACTCGCCGTAACATTCCGGCACACCATAAGGGCGGGCGTGAAACCCGCCCCTGCAAATAGTGTCGTTGAACAGCGCGGACGAGTTGGATAACGGACGAAACCCGTGCTCGGCCTTTTCAATTATCCATTATCAACTGTCAATGATCAATTGCTGTCCGGCTCAAAGTCCAGCGAGACCGAGTTCATGCAGAAGCGTTTGCCAGTGGGCGGCGGGCCATCGTCAAAAACGTGGCCGAGATGGGCATCGCACCTTCCGCAGAGCACTTCGGTGCGCATCATGCCGTAGGAGTTGTCTTCCCGATATTCGACGCTGCCGGGACGCACGGTCTCGAAAAAGCTCGGCCAGCCGCAGGTGCTGGCAAACTTGGCGTCGGAGCGGAAAAGTGCGTTCCCACAGGCCGCGCAGTAGTAGGTGCCGAGCCCCTCGTAATTCCAATACTTGCCGGTGAATGCCCGCTCGGTCTCGCCCTTGCGCGCCACGGCGTACAGTTCGGGCGAGAGCACCTTTTTCCAAACCTCGTCCGGGAGATCGAGCTTGGTAGTGTCGGTACGCGAGTAGTAGGGATTCTGCGAATGGTTGCTGCTCATGGCGGCTCCGGATTGGGTTACCGTCGATCCTTGCGGCGCAGCCTGGCAAGCGGCAAGCGCAAACAGGATCAGCGGAACATGTAAAATGATTCGTTTCATGGCGGTGCCTTTCCCACCATAACGAAGCCACAGAGCCTTACGTTCCGCTCGAAGCCCGATACGCATCCCAGGCTTTTGAAATCTCTTTTCGGTAGGTAAAGAGTGAAACGGCAGCAACCATCGAAACCAGCGCGCCGCCCCGCAACGCGAGCGCCGTGCCGAGATGCTCCGAGACAAAGCCCATCAAGAGGTTGCCGAACGGCATCAGGCCGAGCAGCACCATCAGGTAGATGCTCATGACGCGACCACGAAAGCGGTCTTCGACGAGGCGCTGCACGGTGCCGGTCATGGTTGCGAAAGCGGTCAGCATCCCGAGCCCGGAGATGAAGAGAAACGAGAGCGCCACCGGCAGCACGGTGGTGAAGGTGAAGGCCAGCAGCCCCGAAGCGAAGGTGAGAATCCCGCCAATCACCATCTTGCCGCTGTGCACTCTACCACTTGAAGCCGACACCACCACCGTACCGCACAGCGAACCGAAGCCAAAGGCCGAGTAGAGGTAGCCCATGCCGTCAGCACCGATGCCGAAGGTTCGCTTGGCCACCACCGGCAACATCGACATGAACGACCATCCGAACACGGAGACCACCGCCACAAAGAGCACGATCGCCCGGATAATCGGGTGCCGCCACGCATAAGCGATGCCGTCCCGGATCGACTGGATCGGATGTTCGGTAGTTTTCGGTCGTGGGGTCGCATCGCTGAGCTTGATGGCAAGCAGCGCGGCAATCACGGCAATGAAGCTGAGGCCGTTGACCAAGTAAGCGCCGCCCGTACCGATCCAGGTGATCAGGATACCGGCAAGCACCGGCCCGATCACGCGTGAGGCGTTGAAGATCGAGGAGTTCAGCGCCACCGCCGACGCAAGGTGCTTTCGCTCCACGATTTCGCTGATGAAAGCCTGAATGGCAGGCGTGGCCACCGCGCTGACGCTGCCGATCAGGAAAGCAAGGAAGAGAATGACCGGGATGGTCGCCAGACCGGCAAGAATGATTGCGCCAAAAGCGAACGACAGCATCATCAGAAGCACCTGGGTCAGAAGCAGCACCATTTTGCGGGGATAGCGGTCAACGATCATACCCCCCAGAAGCGACAACAGCAACGTCGGTACGGTCGAAGCCGCCGCGGCCACGCCAACCCAGAATGCCGAGCCGGTCATTTCAAGCACCAGCCAACCCTGCGCCACCATCTCGATCCAGGTGCCGATCATGGAAATGATCTGACCAACAAAATAGAGCCGGAAGTTCCGGCCCGCAAACGGCGGAAACGCCTGGAGAAACCTCGACTTCAGCCCTTCGGTTTGCCGGGCGGGACCGTCGGCAACGTTTGGTTCAGGAGACGGCTCTTCAGCAACAGCGCTCATGGAATAACATTCATTCGTACACGTAAATCAACTGAGGCAAAAGGTAGGAAAAAGAACCGTCACTTCAATCAGCAGCTGAATCTGCAAGGAAATTATCCTGCATGATCTCTGCAGCCGTTCATGATTATGGCTGCATCGTAGCCACAGTACCGGACTCTGGGGCGTGAAGTATCAGCAAACCGCTCATGAACGAACGGAGGCACAATGGAGGCAAAAAAGAAAATGCACTTGTCGCATGATCGAACGAGACGTCAAAACTGACGACAGAGCACTTCGCCACGCAAAAGGGGGCGTGACGGGTCAACGGAGAATGGGGGCGTTCAAGCGATGTCGGAAAACGAGCTCACTCGCTATCGGCTCGTCCGGCGCTTGAACCGCGCTCGGGGAAGTCGGCTGATTCGTGACGGTCGCGGTCGCAGTCGCTTCCGCTTTCATCGGAACATGCGCGCTTGACGGATGCCGATGAGCGGGTGGATTCATTGCCGACATCCGCTTCATTGCGCGACGCCTTGACGCGGCATCGGTAGAAAAAGGGTGAAGTGTTCTCTGGTTCCATGATTCAGTCGTTTGGTTAAGTCATCATTTATCGACCGGCTGCCACGATACCGCTGGCGGCAACCACAAGCACGAGAAACTGCCCGAGGGCGATGGTGAAAAACAGCGGCTTCTTTTCCCTGAAATAGACGGTAACGGCAACAGCAAGGCAGAACAGCGTGGCCAGCGCAAGCAAAATGACCGACATGTAGCTGACGATGTCGCCCTGCAGCAACCCGCCGGGATTGGTCAGAAAGCTCCAACCACTCGGCTGATGCAACCTGGCCTGCATGTCGGCCGCACTCAGATTCCAGTTCGCGGCCAGCGTCTCGATAGGAATCCCCAGCGGAAGCAACTCGGTCAGGTAGAGCACGTAGCCGATGCTCATCGTCACGATCACCGCATGAGAGACCAGGTCGAGGGTTTTGGCATAGAGAACGTGTACCCGATCCGCATAGCTCCCCTCTTTTTTGGCGCCACCCGGCTGGAGATTGTTGGCTGGAGCCTCTGTAGCGTTATTCATATTCCCAATCCTTTGAGCAGTGATCGAATGCCGGACAGCGCGAGAATGGCGATAACCGTCATCCTGATGGTTTTCGTATTGACCTTCGGCAGCAGTTTCGCGCCGATTTTCGAGCCGATCATCATGCCGGCGATCGAGGGTACGGTAATCAGCGGAAGCACTGCGCCGTTAAAGATATAGACCCACGCAGCCGCGGAGCCGTTGATGGAGAGCACCAGGCCGCTGGTGGCAACGGAAACCTTGAGCGGCACCCCCATGAGCAGGTTATAGACCGGCACGTTGGCGAACCCGGCGCCGAGGCCGAACATGCCGCCGATAAAGCCAATCGCAAAAAAGAGCAGCATGGCCACCGGCGTGCGATGCGCCTGCCATGAGACTTCGTGCCTGGAAAACTCCTCGTAATAGATGCCCGAAAGCTGCAGAATGCTGGAAAGGCGATCCTGCTTGCGAACGGCAGGATAGCCCGATTTTCCGGAGGTGATCATGATGACCGTAACGCCAAGCACCACGATGCCGAGCATCAACTGGATTTCACGCGCCGGAAGCAGGAGGCCGACGATCGCGCCCGCAATCGAGCTGACCGAACCGATCAGGGCCATCGGCAGGCCGAGTTTCAGATCTGCCAGCCCTTTACGCAGCAGCGGCGGCCCGGCAGCCAGAGAGCCGGCAAGTGCCACCAAAAGCCCCGCCCCGCGAACATAATCGAGATGAAACGGGAAAAAACTGCTGACGATCGGCACGAACAAGACGCCGCCCCCGACACCGCCAAGCACAGCGACAATTCCGAGAATGAACGAAAACACAAACAGACCAACGACCCATATCCACCATGGAGCGCCCGCAGACGTAGGAGCGGCAGCGCAGAACGCCTCTGCAGGCGTCATGAGCGTAACCATGCCAAGCACAATCAACGCTGGAAGCATCTGGTGAACAATGGAAGCGCTATGCTTCATACCACGAAATCCGGTAGTTGAAGGGTTAATGCCTGGGTATCCCACAATACCGCAAAAAGCACACTATATAACGATACAATTAATCAGTTATATTATAAGGCGTGGCATTCAAACTCCCAAATAAAATCGAACGTTCCTGAAAGAAGCGTTTACGCATCAGGGAGCCTGCGCTGATGCATAAGTTTTGCAGACACGACAACCGATCACCCCCTCCCATCGACTGGACGGTTGCGCTATTCCGAACCCATTTTCCACAAAAAAAGCGTCAGGGGGAATTATTTTCGTGCCGAGAAGCCTATTTTCAGGTATGGTTGCCTTCAAAACCTTCGGAGGTCAATCGTTAGCATCTCTTAATCCTCATAACCACGCACCGCTATGAGCGCACACGTTTATAAAAAAATTGAAATTGTAGGCTCCTCGACCAGCAGCATCGAAGAGGCCGTGAACAACGCCATGGCCAAAGCCGCCGAAAGCATCAGGAACATCCGTTGGGTTGAGCTGGTTGAAACCCGCTGCCACGTCGAAGACCAGAAAATCGCCTACTGGCAGGTCACCTGCAAAATCGGTTTCACGCTCGACGAAAACTGATCTGACTCCTGCAGAATCGCACATCGTCAACCGACGAGGCTGCTCGGGCTCCAACGCCAGGGCAGCCTTTTGCGTTTCTGCTCAAACAGCTCAACCTACGCTGTCCGAGACCTGATTAAAGCTCATGCACCAGATTCAGCGCCCAGTTGGTCTGGCTGTGCGAAATCACGGTCTGATCGCCATTGGTCTCCTCGACTCTCGGAGCCCAGCTGAACGCCACGCCAACCTTGGTGGCATCGTTGACTTTGTAACCGAATCCGCAAGTGTAATGGTTGGTGGTGATGGCCGGGAAGAGCGGATTGAGGAACTGGTCCGGCACCGGATTGTTGGCAAAGCTGGCGCCAGCGCGCAACGCGAGCTTTTCGGTCGCCTTGTACTGCACGCCAACCGACCAGACGGTCTGGTCGCGCCAGTCCTGATCCAGACTGACATCGAGCGTCTGCCCGCCGAAGTAAGGATCGGAGGCATCCGCCGTGAAGGTGGTCGAGAAGGTATCCATCACCGCAGACCAGTCGATGAATTTGACATCACCAACGATCAGCCAGCGGTCGTTCGGCTGGAACGCCAAACCGGCGGCAATCGTGGCAGGCCACTCGAAATTGTGAATCTTGATCTTGCCGTTCACCGAAACAGCTCCGCCGGCAAATGCCGGACCCTCACCGTCAAACGAGAGCTTCGCCTGGTTGGTTTCGAGGTCGGAAAGACGCGTCTGCGTGTGATAGCTCGCGCCAAAGGTCAGCTGTTTGCTGAACTTGTGCGTGATGCCGAATTTCAGGCCGGTACCAAAGCCCCTGGCCTTGCCGGTGAACGGGTTGTCGTTGGAGAAATCAAACCGGGTGTAATTGATGTCGGAAACCATGGTGGGCATCATAGACTGCAACGTCCCGGCCATCGATCCGCCAACCGAGCCGCCGACCCCGCCCATCATTTGCGCAAAATGCGCGCCGTCCATGTCCATCTGCAAATCCATGTTGGCGATCACCACGTCGAACGATGCGCCGATGGTCGTGTCATCGGTCAGATGGTAGGCCACCGGAAACATGATGCGCCCGACGCCGACCTCGCTCCGGATGTCCTTGCCACTCAGGGCAACGCCGGGAGTGCCCATCATCGAGGTGCCGAAAGCGAACATTGGCGAATCGTCCCCGTACTCGGTGCCCATACCGCCCTGAGCAAGCATGGCCGCGCCCCAGGTGATGCGCCCGTCGCGGCGCATGTAGGAAATAGAGGGCATGAAAAAGGAGGTGGCATCAGACTTGTCGGAAATGCCGCCGTTCTCGATTTCGATGTGCGGATGCAGCCCCCGCAGGCCGAGTCCGATCTCCTCAACCCCCTCTTTCATGAAGCCGAGGGTGGCCGGATTGTTCATGACGGCTGAGTTGCCCGTATCGAAAGCCATGCCGGCACCGCCCAGCGCCATCGACTTGGCGCCATAGCCTTCGAGGTTCATGCCGTTGGTGGCAAAAGCGGGAGTGGCTCCGGCAAGGGCGAGCAATGCCGCAACCGAACATGCGGATTTACGAATCATGATGTTATTGAACTTGAGGTTAGCTTGATGCGTACGGCGCACCGTGCCCTTGACGCAACAGCCTCCTGCAGGGGCAGACGACCGTTGCATGATCATGAAAGGAAACGGAAAGAGCCGGTACCGATTTAATCCGGAAGAGTTCAACCCCTCCAGGAAACACTATGCGCTCTGTCCAGCGGGCGCCAAAAAGGCAACTCCGCAGAGAGAGGTACAACATCTATTCCGGCATCAGTACCGGCTCAAATAAGAGAAGGGGTAAAGGGGAGCGAAATCGTCAATCAAATTCTGTTGGCACAAAAAGCTGCAATACAACTCATATCATTGCCAACCACCAGACAAAAATCGTCGATACAACTATATAACTAATTGAATATATGGTAACATTAACAATTGTGCAACAGCAAAAACAAAAACAGTTGAGGAAAATACGCCACAAAAAAAAGCTGCCCCGGAAACGAGACCGGGGCAGCTTTTTTGATTGTATGAAACGCTTGGCCGCTCAGTGATAGATGGCGTAGCGCTCAGGAGCCATTTCCCAGTGCTCGGGAGACATCCAGAGCGTTGAAAGCATCAGCTCGCGGATATGGGTAAACTCTTTCGGCAGCTTGTCGTAGAGCTTCTCAAGCAGCTCCTCGTGCGAGAAGAGCTCCTGCTTCCAAGCTTCACGGTCAACCGACATGAGTTTGGTGAACTTTTCGATGGTGAAATCGTCGAGCCCGCGCCAGTCGATCGATTCGTAGCGAGGCATCCAGCCAAGTGGGCTTTCGACGCCACCGGCGCGGCCATGCACCCGACCAATAATCCACTTCAGCACGCGCATGTTCTCGCCGAATCCGGGCCAGAGGAACTTGCCGTTTTCATCCTTGCGGAACCAGTTGACGCCGAAAATTCGCGGCGGATCGGTGAGCGTGCGGCCAACGTGCAGCCAGTGGTTGAAGTAGTCGCCCATGTGGTAGCCACAGAAGGGCAGCATGGCGAAGGGGTCGCGGCGCACGTCGCCGATCTTGCCGGCGGCGGCGGCGGTCTTCTCCGAGCCCATCGTGGCGGCAAGATAGACGCCGTAGTACCAGTTGGCCGACTGGTAGACCAGCGGAATGGTATCGCCGCGCCGTCCGCCGAAAATGAAGGCTGAAATCGGCACGCCGTCCGGGTTTTCCCAGTTCTCGTCGATGACCGGGCACTGATGGGCCGGAGCCGTGAAGCGGGCGTTCGGATGGGCGGCAGGACGGTCGCACCCCGGTACCCAGGGCTTGCCCTGCCAATCGGTCAGGTAATCGGGTGGCGTATCGGTCATCCCCTCCCACCACACATCACCGTCGGGGGTCATCGCCACGTTGGTAAAGATGCAGTTGGCGTGCAACGACGCCATCGCGTTCGGATTGCTCTTCTCCGAGGTGCCCGGTGCGACGCCGAAAAAGCCGTACTCGGGGTTGATGGCGTGCAGCTTGCCATCCTTACCCTGTTTGATCCAGGCGATATCGTCGCCAACGGTGGTGATCTTCCACCCCTCCATTTCGCCTGGCGGAATCATCATGGCGAAGTTGGTCTTGCCGCAGGCGCTCGGGAAGGCAGCCCCGACGTAATCCTTTTCCCCCTCCGGCGACTCGACGCCGAGAATGAGCATGTGCTCGGCAAGCCACCCCTCGTCACGCGCCATCGAGGAGGCGATGCGCAGGGCGAAGCATTTTTTGCCGAGCAAGGCGTTGCCGCCATAGCCACTGCCGAAGGAGACGATGGCGCGCTCTTCCGGGAAGTGGACGATGTACTTGGTATCGTTGCAGGGCCACGGCACATCCTGCTGGCCCGGTTCGAGTGGCGCACCGACCGAGTGCAGGCACGGCACGAACTCATCCTCCTCGCTGAGCAGTTCGAGCACCTTGCGGCCCATGCGGGTCATGATGCGCATGTTGGTCACCACGTAGGGCGAGTCGGTGATTTCGACGCCGATGTGGGCGATATGCGAGCCGAGCGGCCCCATGCTGAAGGGAATGACGTACATGGTGCGCCCCTTCATGCAGCCTGCGAAAAGCTTGTTCAGCGTCGCCTTCATCTCCTTCGGTGCGACCCAGTTGTTGGTCGGGCCGGCGTCCTGGCGGCGAATGCTGCAAATAAAGGTTCGATCCTCGACGCGGGCCACGTCGCTGGGGTCGGAGCGGCAGAGGAAGCTGTTCGGCCGCTTCTCTTCAGAGAGTCTGATAAAAGTGCCGCTCTCGACCATTTCATTGCAAAGGCGGTCGTACTCTTCGGTGGAACCGTCACACCAGTAAACCGAATCGGGCTGGCACAGCTCGACGGTCTCTTTGACCCATTGGAGAAGTTTCAGGTTTTTGACGTACTCCGGCGCATTGATTGGGATAGGTTCCATAATGACTGATGATCAATTGAAAAAAGTGTAGATAAAATCCTGTAAAACAGCGCGCCCCGGCAGGAACACTCCTCCGGGGCTGGCGCGGTGAAAAATCTCAAGAAGCAGGGCGAACCCCCTGGCCTCGCAGCACGGTGTCGAATCCGGGCATCACTTGCCAGCTTTCGGCTTAAGAGCCTGGTTGACCATCTGCTCGAACGCCTCCTGGCTCCGTCCTCCGACGACCACGCCGATCAGCTGACCCGAGGAATCAACAACGAACGAGGTTGGGATGCCGGAAATGCCCCCGGCAGCGTAGCCGCTGAACGTCCGGATCAGTTCAGGTGTTGCCATGAGCACCGGATAGGTGATGCCGCTGCTCTTCATGAAATTCTGAACCTTTGGCAGAGTCTCGTTGACCGCTATGCCCACAAAGGTAAAACCTTTCTTCTCATACTTTTTCTGAACCTCGACCATGTCGGGAATCTCGGCACGGCAGGGCGGGCACCAGGTAGCGAAAAAGTTGACGATATAGCCTTTGCCCTTCAGGGACGAAGAGGAGAAGGGCTTGCCGTCAACGGTTTTCCCTGAAAAAGAGGGAGCCGCTACCGATGCGGCGCGGGCGGTTCCGGAAACCGTGGCTTGAACGGCAAAAAGCACAAGCGCCAGACAGATGGCGGCAAACGATGGGGTGAATTTTTTCATAACAATCATTTTGATAACGAATAATACTGCTGGATGAATGATCATAAACGGCTATTCCGCATAAACCGATCCGCGGAATTGTAAATATAGGAAACCTCGATTTTTTCCCCTCAGAAAGGGCCCGGATAATTGCTTTGTGTTTTGAAAACAAATAAACTATATTTCGGCTTGAATTTTCCAGCCTGTAGGCATGGAAAGGCTGTTCAAGCCACCTTAGCTCAGTTGGTAGAGCAACTGTTTCGTAAATAGTAGGTCGTGGGTTCAAGTCCCTCAGGTGGCTCGCTTACCCCCGTGAACCCGAGCCGGGTAACCGGAACAGAGCCTGAATGCGGAGTCAAGCGACTCCTGCTCCAAACGTTTGATTGCAACTAAAATCCTATCCATACCGTAACAATGCAAGAAGGTAAGATTTCTCAGATCATCGGCCCTGTCGTTGACGTTGATTTTCCTGAAGGGCAGCTGCCATCTATCCTCGATGCCCTTACAGTCACCCGCCAGGACGGCTCGAAGCTGGTTCTCGAAACACAACAGCACCTTGGCGAGGAGCGCGTCAGAACGATCTCCATGGAAGGTACAGATGGTCTCGTCAGAGGCATGAGCGTGGCCAATACCGGTCGGCCGATCCAGGCTCCGGTCGGCGCAGAAGTGCTCGGCAGAATGCTTAACGTTGTCGGCGAACCGATCGACGGCAAAGGCCCCGTACCCTCAAAGAAATCGTACCCGATCCACCGTTCCGCTCCGAAGTTCGACGAGCTTTCGACCAAAGCCGAAATGTTCGAAACCGGCATCAAGGTTATCGACCTTCTCGAGCCTTACTCTCGCGGTGGTAAAACCGGTTTGTTCGGTGGTGCAGGCGTTGGCAAGACCGTGCTCATCATGGAGCTGATCAACAATATTGCTAAAGAACAGTCCGGTTACTCCGTGTTTGCCGGTGTCGGTGAGCGTACCCGTGAAGGGAACGACCTCTGGCACGAGATGATGGAGTCCGGCGTTATCGACAAGACCGCTCTTGTATTCGGCCAGATGAACGAGCCTCCGGGTGCCCGTGCCCGCGTTGCGCTGACCGGCCTCAGCATCGCAGAGTACTTCCGTGATGAAGAGGGCCGTGACGTGCTGCTGTTCATTGACAACATCTTCCGCTTCACCCAGGCGGGTGCTGAAGTGTCCGCACTTCTCGGTCGTATGCCGAGCGCTGTGGGTTACCAGCCGACCCTCGGTACTGAAATGGGTGAGCTTCAGGACAGAATCGTTTCGACCAAGAAAGGTTCGGTCACCTCGGTACAGGCTATCTATGTGCCTGCTGATGACCTTACCGACCCGGCTCCGGCCACCGCATTTACCCACCTCGATGCAACGACCGTGCTTTCGCGTCAGATTGCTGAGTTGGGCATCTACCCGGCTGTTGACCCGCTCGACTCCACCTCGCGTATCCTCGACCCGAACATCATCGGTAACGACCACTACGACACCGCGCAGGCCGTCAAGCAGATCCTCCAGCGCTACAAGGATCTTCAGGACATCATCGCCATTCTCGGTATGGACGAACTGAGCGACGAAGACAAGCTCGTGGTTGCCCGCGCTCGTAAGGTGCAGCGCTTCCTGTCGCAGCCGTTCTTCGTGGCTGAAGCATTTACCGGTCTTGCTGGCAAATATGTCAAGCTCGAAGACACCATCAAAGGCTTCAAGGAGATCATCGCAGGTAAACATGACAGCCTGCCTGAAAATGCCTTCTACCTGGTCGGCACCATTGAAGAGGCAGTCGAAAAAGCAAAAAAGCTCTAAACTAACATGGCAAGTTCCGAAAACTTTACGCTCGATATCGTCACGCCGCAGAAGTTGTTCTTTTCCGGCGAGGTTAACAGCGTCATTGCTCCCGGACTGGACGGCCTGTTTCAGGTGCTCAAAGGCCACGCGCCTTTGGTCGCAGCCCTGAAAAACGGTAAAGTGCGCCTGTCCCTGCCTGACAGGTCAGAGAATACGTTCCAGATTTCGGACGGCTTCTTTGAAGTGAGCAACAACAAGGCAATCCTGCTGACCGAGGACGTTTCCTGATTCCCGGCGGCATAACACCGTTAAAAACCATCAGCAGTGCCCCGTGTAGTGCTGATGGTTTTTGCATTCATGAAGATTCTGATCCCGAAGGCCCTCCGCAGGGGAGATGTGATCGGCCTGATCTCTCCCTCGTCAACCTGCGCTGAGCCTGAAAAGATCGAGCAGGCCGTCACCTACCTTGAGCACAACGGCTACAGGGTCAAGACATCCCATTACCTGAACCGCTCGGAACACGACCCCGAGCATACCGACCGTTACAAGCTCCACGACCTTCACGAGATGTTCGCCGACCAGCTTGTCAGCGCTGTGTTCTGCCTGCGCGGCGGTGCGGGAGCCACGCGGATTCTCGACCGGATCGACTACGGCCTGATCGCGGCCAACCCTAAAATTCTCGTCGGCTATTCGGACATCACGGCCCTGTCACTGGCTGTTTTCCGGAAAAGCGGGCTCGTCAACTTCTCCGGACCGATGGCCGCCACGGAGCTGTATGCCCCCAGCAGCTACACCGAAGAGCACTTCTGGGGCATCCTGACCGATCCGGAGTACCCGGCAGCGCTCCGCAATTTTCAGGAACATCCGATCAGTTGCATCAAATCGGGTTCGGTTACCGGCCGACTGATTGGCGGCAACCTCTCGGTACTCTCCTCGCTGGTCGGCACCCCCTACCTGCCCTCGCTCAGCGGCAGCATTCTTTTCACCGAGGACGTCAACGAACCGGCCTACCGCATCGACAGGATGCTCTCGCACCTGTTCAATGCCGGGCTCGTCAGGAAGTGCCGCGGCCTGATGTTCGGGCAGTTCAGTAAAAATCCTGCCGACGAACACCGGGAGTATCGTTTCGACAAGATGTTCGCCTACTACGCGAACCGGATGCACGAAAGTTCGCCGGTGATGACTGGCCTGTCGTACGGGCACATCAAAGAGCTGATGACTCTGCCGGTCGGCGCTCGATGCCGACTGGAGATCACGCCGGATCACTACGCCTTCGGCGTTGCCGAGCAGGTCGTTTCCCGCTGAGGCACGATTTGCCTGAAAGCGTTCAGCTCCATACATTTCATGAAAGATTATTCTCTGAACGCGAGCCCTATGGATATGATCCGTCTTGACGCAGGCAACACCCCCGATACCCGAACCGAAGAGCTTGTTGCCGACATCGATACCCTCGACGCCTGGCGGGTGGTGCTTTTCAATGATGACGAGCACACCTTCGACGAAGTGATCTTCCAGATCATCAAAGCCGTGCGCTGCCCGCGAGCCATCGCCGAAAAAAAGACCTGGGAAGTCCACACCAAAGGCCGCTCCATCGTCTATGCAGGCCCTATGTCCAACTGCATCCAGGTCAGCGCCGTGCTGGAAGAGATCGCCCTCAGAACCGAGATTCAGACAGGGTGAACGACCCCGGGGCCTATTCTGCACCACCGCCTCAAGTCCAGCATTCTAAGTCTCCGCAAACACAACTTTTGCGTTCACCATCGAAACCCTTTTCGACAGAACCTGCAGAACCCACGTGAGCGAAACACTGTGAACAAAAAAAGCTGTCTCGAAATCGCTTTCGAGACAGCTTCAAACTCCTGCCCCTTAAGCTCGAAGCTGAGTACATGCTAAAAAGGGATTTCATCAACGGGACAGCGTTCCGAAATCACCTCTGTATTTACACCAAACAACCAGCCTGAGCGGCGCGCAAACTCTTCAGCTCTTGGGCCTATTATAGTTCAGTGCCATCGTAATTCATGCCGGCGTCCCGCATTGCTGCTTTAGCGCAATCAGGGCACAGTCCATGGGTAAACTGCGTGTTTGTACGCGTACTAATATAGGTCTCCATATAATGCCACTGGCCGTTTTCGTCACAAATCTTCTTGCATTGCGCACAGACAGGAAGAAGCGAATTCAGTGTCCGTATTTGTGCAAGCGCGTCTCTTAGTTGGACAACTATTTGTTCGTTAACGTAGCAAAGTCGCTTCTCTTCCGCATAGGCCGCACGCAACGCATCCTCCGCTTGTTTTCGAGCAGTGACATCAATAGAAAAACCTATAATCCCGATCACATCCCCATGCGCATCGCGATAAGGGATCTTGTCTGTCCGAAGCCATAGCGTCTCCTTATTGGGGAGCGTCACAGGCTCAAGAATATTACGCTTCGGCTGGCCTGACGCCATCACCTCCTTGTCGTCTTTCCAAAATGCTTCCGCCTGTTCCCTGGGGTATAACTCAGACATGGAACGGCCTTCCAATTCTTCTCTGGAAACAGCCATACCATCGCAAAAAGCCTTATTGACTTTCAGAAATCGATTCTCCTTGTCTTTGTAAAATATCCATGCGGGAATAGAATCAAAGATGATCTGAAGCTCCTCTTGCTGCTCCTGGAATGATCTCAACCTCCCACTGATCTGTGTATCGTATCCCTCAGCCATGACCCATTCTTTTACTCAATCTTGATGATTACAGGGTTTCCGTATAAACGCCTGATTCTTGATTTTTTTCCTGAATATAATTTAAGCGAAATAAAAACCTTAAAGCTTTTTATTGCATGGTGTTATACGGTTCAACATAACACTCGTGCAAGTAAAATGCCATCAACGGGACTATGCTGAAGAGGGGGCGATTGAGAACAACCGGTTTTTTAGGGCACAGATCAACGAAAAAAGCAACCTCAGTCCCTGTAATAACCCTGCCCGGCAGGCACATCATCCGGGGCGGCGACTTTATGCACGCAGTAATCGTGGTCAATGATCAGATCGGCTCGGTAACGAAACGCTTTCACATCCTCGCTCTCCTTTTCGAGCACTTTGAGGCGATAGTCGTCGTCTTCCTCTTTACCTCGCAGCGTCTGGTTTTTGCGAGTCTCTCGCCAGCTGAGATCGATATAGACGCTGAGGTCAGCCTCCCTGATGCCGAGCGCATAAAGGCCGTCGACGACAAGTACGTCGACCTTTGAGAAGTCGCTGATGAGCCGGTCAAGCTGGCCGTTGACGACGTCGATGCAGGGCATAAGCGACATGCGTCCGGAGCGGAAATCGTTGATGTTGCTTTTGAGGAGATCCCAGTCGTATTCGGCGGCACCGACATGCTCGAAATTGTCGGCAATTCTTGCCGCGAGCCGCTCGGCCGGGCAGACCCGGTAGTAGTTGTCGGTGTGGAGTATCTTGGGCTGAACCGCCGCTTTCTTCAGATCCTGGGCAATGGCATGGGCGAGCTCTGATTTTCCACTTCCCGATTCACCCGAAATGGCCACAATGAACTTGTGACCGGGGCGGGTTCTGCGAAGAACCGTCATATCTGAAAGGATTCTTTCGCAAATAACCGCAGCTGCGGAAATGTGCTCTTGCCGGATCAGGAGGACATCATTGAGCATACGAAACGATGTTGCACCTCCGGCCAGCCGCATCGGAAAGCGCTAAACCGGCAGGCTATTTCTTCTCTTAGACACCCACAAAAAGCCTGATGAGCCATCCGGGTAAACGGCGGGCGGAAAGCTCCAAAATCAAAGTCCCGACTGGTTAGAATGAGGATTTGCCACTACTCAGCGCGGCAATCGGGGCACGCAATAATTTTTAGAGGTGTCTTTTAGGGGACAGCCTGAATATAAGCAGATTCAGGCTTTTTCCCCATCATCGTCCTGGCCGGGCCGCCAAATCAGGCGCCGAACAGTCTGGAATACTCCTCTCTCGTGTTGGCATCGGCAGGAGCGACCGTGATACGGGCCGGAATCTCGCCGTACAGTTCGCGGAATTTCCGGACGCAAGCCGGGGAGGCGAAATAGATTTCGTCGATGAAATCGAGGTCGATCGCATCACCCTTGTCCTGCGCACCGTGCACATAGACGGTCAGCGGCGTGACGCTGTTGCCCGCAGACTTCAGTTCGGCAGAAACGGCCTCATCGACGTTCTCTGCACCGGGCAGGAGAATGTTCTGGCCGGTGAGCCCCTCCTTGCCAAGTAGTCCGGAAATGGTCGATGACCCCTCCGATTCGAGGCAGCAATCGGGAATGATACCGTATTCGAGCAGCTCGCTGGCCGCCGTGCGGCTGGAGGTACAGATGGTCATGTGAGCCAGGTGGCGCACATCCTTGCCGTGCTCGAAGAGGTACTTGAAAAAGTAGGTGACGGCGAAACGGTTCTGGAAAAAGAGCATCGAGAAGTCGTCGATCTTGCCCATGCAGCGCTTCACCGCGTCGAGGTCGGCCCCAGCCACCTGACGGCACGGGAAGTGCACCGTGATCCAGTTTGCCGGGTCGTACTTTTTGACGTCGCCGCCGGTCATCAGCACCTTCTTCTTGCGCGAATACCAGGTCTGTTCGATGTACTGGTTGATGTTCTGGCCGATGATGAGCAGCGCCGGTGAATAGACCGCCCGCTCGCGCTTGCGGAACTCGTCGAGCGTACCGGTGAAGACGCGCTGGTTGTAGCGGGTGGCGTTCTGCACCACAGCCACCATCGTCTCACCGCTGCGGCCTGACGCGGCCACCTTGTCGAGCACGTCGTGCACGTTCGAGGCCACCATGTAATAGACGATCGTATCTGTATCGGGCACCTGAATCTTGTTGACCGGATGGCCGGTACAGAAGGCCACCGACGAGGAGACCTTGCGCATGGTGAGCGGAATTTCGCTGTACGCGCTCGCCCCGTGCGCGGCAGTGATGCCGGGGATGATTTCGTAGTCGATGCCGTGCTGCCGGAGCGTCTCGATCTCCTCGCCGCCGCGCCCGAAGATGAACGGATCGCCGCCCTTGAGCCGCACCACCGTCTTGCCGAGCAGCGCGTGGCGCACGATCTCCTGGTTGATTTCGTCCTGCGCGAAGTGGTGCGCATCCTTGCGCTTGCCGGTATAGATCTTCTCGGCCTTGTAGGCTTCGAGCATCTGCGGAAGCACCAGATCGTCGAACAGAATCACGTCCGCCTCGCGAAGCGCCCGGTCGGCCTTGATGGTCATCAGCTCGGGATCGCCCGGCCCCGCGCCAGCGATATAAACGTAGCCTTTTCGCGGAGCCTGCTCCGCTGGAGTTCTATCGGTCATGATCGGAATAGTGAAATTACTGATTGGTCTCCGGCCACTCCTCGTCGATCATCTCGCGGAGCCGGTTGCGCCACGCGACGGACTTCTTGACGTTCTGGCCGTTTGATGAGACCGCGACGGT
The DNA here is from genome assembly GCF_000020505.1 of Chlorobaculum parvum NCIB 8327. NCBI lineage: Bacteria > Pseudomonadati > Chlorobiota > Chlorobiia > Chlorobiales > Chlorobiaceae > Chlorobaculum > Chlorobaculum parvum. The sequence continues at coordinate 44,192 of NC_011027.1, read as the reverse complement.
CATCTCGCCCTTCTTGATGATCGCCGGGGAGATGAAGTCCGAAAGCTCGCGATTGTCCACCACATTGACGATGATCCCCCGCGCCTCGGCGTCGTCGCGCACCTGCCGGTTCACCTCCTCGATGTTCGTGCTCGCATAGACGAGAAACGCCCCGTCCAGATCGCTCGGCTCATAGGTTTTATAGATTTCGGTGAATCCCTTGCCCTTCAGCTCGTCGATAATCTCCGGCGAAACGATCGTGATGTTGCGGGTGTACTTCTCGATGGTCTGAATCTTGTGCAGAGCAATCTTGCCCCCGCCGACAAAGAGGATTTTCTTGTTGTCCACCCGGACGTTGAGCGGCAGAAATACTTTCATGGAACGTGTGGTTTGGTCATGAAAATCAACCCGCGGAAGAGCAATGCCGTTCCGCAGGATGAAGAAGATAATGAAGATCAGGCGTAAATAAGCACAAAGGCCGCGGTTTCATGCCGCGGCCTCTGGATGGAAGGAAAAACCCTTTCAGGTGGGTTACGCCTCCTGCGTCTTGACCGCGATGGCGACCTTGAGCAGCATGGTGAGCACCAGCAAACCGATGGCCCAGATGCCGAGCGTGACCGAAATTTCGGTGAAGGTCGGGATGTAATCGACAATCGCTTCGAGCGGCGTGGGGTTGAAGCCGCCGATGATGAGGCCGACGCCCTTGTCGATCCAGATAGAGACAACCAGACCGATACAGGCGGCGATCAACCAGCCGTTCTGGCGGCGCAGCGGCGGAGAGAGCAGCACGCCAACCGAGATGATTCCGGCGATCAGCGAGAACCACATGTACGGCACGAGCGGGCCGTGGCCGTCAAGGCCGAAGTAGAGGTACTGCAAGCTGTGCATGTGCGCGGGCACGTTGCTGTAAAAGGCCGTAAAAAACTCCGTACCGAGGAAGAAGAGGTTCGCCACGCCAGCATAGGCGCTCAGCACGGCGAGCTTGGTGCGCGCCTCCGGGCCTGCGTCGAACTTCGCAACACGCTTCAGAATGAAGGTGAGCAGAATCAGGATGGCCGTACCGGCGGCGAACGCCGAGGCCAGGAAGCGCGGGGCGAGCACGGCGGTCAACCAGAGGTGGCGGCCCGGCAGTCCGGCGAACAGGAACGCCGTGACGGTGTGAATGCTGAAGGCCCACGGAATCGAAATGTAGATCAGTGCCTTGACCCACGACGCAGGCTTCACACCCTTGCGCTCAGCGCCGAGCACCGCCCAGCCGCTGATGAGGTTCAGGAAGAGGTAGCCGTTCAGCACCAGCACATCCCAGAACACCATCGAGTGAGGCGAGGGGTGCAGCAGCACGTTCAGCACGCGGTCGGGTCGGCCCATGTCGGCCAGAATGAACAGCATGCACATGAGCGCCGCTGAGACGGCCAGAAACTCACCGACGATAACGATTTTGGAAAAGGCCTTCTGGTTGTGCAAGTAGTAGGGCAGCACCAGCATCACGGCTGAAGCCGCCACGCCGACCAGAAAGGTGAACTGGGCGATATAGACGCCCCAGCTTATGTCACGGCCCATGCCGGTGACGCCGAGGCCGAGGGTCATCTGGCGGGCGTACGCCGTGACGCCGAGGCCGATGACAGCGAGCAGGATGGCTACCCATGTCCAGTAGCCGCGACCCCCTTTGAGCGCTTTCTCGATCATGGTTTCAGGTTAGATGATGTAAAAGACTGACGGCAGCGTGCCCAGTTCCGGCTTGCGCTGCATGGTTTCGTTGGCGGCGATCATCCGGCGGATCTCCGAGTTCGGATCGTTCAGGTCGCCGAAGATGAGCGCTTTCTGCGGACAGCTGTCGACGCACGCCGGAAGCTCGCCCTTGACCAGGCGCTCGGAGCAGAAGTTGCACTTCTCCACCACGCCGCGCATTCGCGTCGGATAGGTATTGCTCAGCTCGGCGACATGCGGGCGCGGATCCACCCAGTTGAAGCTGCGCGAACCGTACGGGCAGGCGGCCATGCAGAAGCGGCAGCCGATGCAGCGGTGGTAGTCCATCGACACGATGCCGTCCCAGCGCTTGAAGGTCGCCTCGGTCGGGCAGGCCCGTGTGCAGGGCGGCTCCTCGCAGTGGTTGCAGAGCGTGAGCACCTTGCGGTGCTTGACCTCGTCGGTCTGGAACTGCTGGCTCGCCGTCGGTAAGGCCTCTTCATACCCGCTCTTCCATATCCACTTGACCTCGTTCTTGGTGCCGCTCAGATCGGGCACGTTGTGGTCGTGATGGCAGCGGACAACGCACTCGGTGCAGTTGCCGAGGCACTTGCGGGTATCGACCAGCATCCCCCAGCGCACCTTGCCGGGCGTCGGCTTTTTGGTGAAATTAGAGGTATCGGTCGGTTCGAGGGCGAACGCCGGGAACAACCCCGCCGCCGCACCGAGACCGGCAAGCGCGCCGAGTCCGGCCTTTTTCAGGAACTCTCTACGGTTTTGGTTCATGGTCATTGCGGCACCTCCATAGGCGACAGATGGCAGTCCCAGCAGGTCGGCTTGACGTCGGCGTACTGATGGCACATAAAGCAGAACATCGGATTGTTGTTGTGGCAGCCGAGGCAGGTGTTCAGGCTCTTTTCAAAGTGCTCGCCTTCGGGATTGACATAGACGCGGTTGCCTTCGCGCACCGAATCGTGACGCCACTTGTTGAGAATCTGCATGTGGTGCGCCCGCATGTACTCGGTCGGCAGGATGCACTTCGAGCTGTCGATGGGCGCGCCGCCCGGCTGGACGGTTGCGGCAGCGACGGCGGGGTCTTCGGCGTGAGCCGGGATGGAGCCTCCGTGGCCAGCGTGGATGAAGAACCAGGCCGCGATGAACACGACGAGGCCCGCAGCGAAAGCACCGAGGATATGACTGATTTTATTCATCGTCGTCCTCCTCGAATCCAACCATGTCATCCTCCCTCAGGTCTTCGGTTCGTTTCTTCTCTCCCTCCATGATGAGCGCGTTGCCCACCAGCTCGTGCAGGCCGTAGACCGACACACCGGGATTCCAGTAGCGCATCAGCGGCGTCAGGCTGGCGCGGTCGATGGCGCAGATGGTAACCAGCGAATCGACCTTGTGCTTCTCCTTGACGTGCGCTACGGCGTTGGCTCTCGGGAAGCCGCCGCGCATCCGGATGTCCATGAACTCCTCGGCGTTCAGACCGCTGCCAGAGCCGCAGCAGAAGGTCTGCTCGCGGATGGTGTTTTCGGGCATTTCGTGGAAGGTGTTGCACACCTTGTTCAGGATGTAACGCGGCTCCTCGAACATACCCATGCCGCGCGCCACGTTGCACGAATCGTGGAACGTCGTACGCAGGTGGTCGTTGCGCTTCGGATCGAGCTTCAGCTTGTTGTGCTTGATGAGATCGGCCGTAAACTCGGCGATGTGCACCATTTTGGTCTCTTTGGCGTTGGTGAACTTCGTGCCGGTGATCGGCGAAACCGGCTCCTGCAGGAAATCCGCCGGGCCGTTCATCGTGCTCATGTACTGATGCACCACGCGCCACATGTGCCCGCACTCGCCGCCGAGAATCCATTTCACCCCGAGCCGCTTGGCTTCGTGGTACATCTTGGCGTTCAGCTTCTTCATCATCTCGTTCGAGGTGAAGGTACCGAAGTTGCCTCCCTCGGAAGCGTAGGTGCTGATGGTGTAGTCCAAGCCGATGTGGTGGAACAACAACAGGTAGCCCATCATCGTATAGACACCGGGGTCGCCGAACACGTCGCCCGATGGCGTAATGAAGAGGATTTCGGCCCCCTTGCGATTGAAGGTCGGGTTCACCTTCACGCCGGTGACATCCTCGATGTCATCGACCAGCGACATGATGTTCTGCTTGAAAGTGTGAGGCTCGATACCGAGGTGGTTGCCCGTGCGGTTGCAGTTGGCCACCGGCGCAAGAATCCAGTTGTTGTTCACGCCGATCAGATTGAGCAGCTCGCGGGCCATCATGGTGATTTCGGCGGTGTCGATGCCCATCGGGCAGAAGACCGAACAGCGGCGGCACTCGGTGCACTGGTTGAAGTACATGTGCCACTCTTTGATCACCTCCGGCGTGAGCTTGCGCGATCCCGAGAACTTGGTCAGCACACGGGCAAAAGCGTTCACATCCTGGCGGTAGATCGAGCGGACGAGTTCGGCACGCATCACCGGCATGTTCTTGGGGTCACCGGTGCCGAGAAAGAAGTGGCACTTGTCGGCGCAAGCGCCGCAGCGCACGCAGCTGTCCATGAACACTTTGAACGAGCGGAACCGCTTAAGGCGATCCTTCATGCCGTCGCGGATGGTCTTTTCCCAGTTGGCGGGAAGCTGCCAGTCCTTGTCGGTGGCGGCCCACTTCCTCGGATTGGGAAAGTGGAGATCTTCGAGCACCTCCGGCTTGGCCGGGAAGCACCAGTTGCCGTCGCGGAACTCGACCGGAATATCCCACCAGTCCATGCCGTCGAATTTCCCTTTCAGGAGCCGCGGCTTCTTCTCTTCGAACTCTTTTTTGAGCTCTTCGGTTTTTGGAGCGTATTTGGACATATCGTTATTGCTTATCGACCGGAATGCCAGCTTTTTTCATTTTCTCGCGGAACTCATCCTCGTATTCGGCATAGGAGCGGAACTTGATGTCGGGATTCCACGGATTCTTGTGGCGCTTTGCGCGGCTATCGTTGGGCAGGTTGCGCGTCGGGCTCATGAAGATGCCGCCCATGTGCACCAGCTTGCTGAACGGGATGTAAGCCAGCAGCACGCAGACGAGGAACAGGTGGACGTAGAACAGCGCGCCGATCGGCTCAGGCGCAGTGAAACCGAAGCTTGCGAGCGTCATCCCCAGTCCTTTGACCGGCATGACATTCACCTTGGTCACGTAGCGCATACTGATTCCGGCGGTCACGATCCCCCCGATCAGAAAGAGCGGGAAGTAGTCGGTCGAGAGCGACAGCAGCCGCATCTTCTCGTCCGAAAAACGGCGCAGCACCAGGAAGGTGATGGCGGCAAGCACGATGGCATCGGTGATGAAGAACGCAGGCACGGTCACATCGAGGAAGCGGTCGAAGGTTTCGATCATCTCGATAGGCGCGGGCGTGGTCATAAAGAAAAAGCGCGCATGACGCAGAACAATGATCAGCAGCGACCAGTGGAACGCAAGGCCACCCAGCCACAGCCACTTGTGCGAACCGTATGCGAGCTTCGGCCCACCGTGCAGTTCAGCCTTGGTGTTGCGGAAGAGCGAGCGGAACAGGAACACCTCGGAGAGCACCCGCATAGCCGCCATGAAGGGGTTCGAGGGGCTTTCGAGCGGATTGGTTTTGACCCAGTCCAGCGACTTCTCCTGACCGCAGGTGGTCGGGATGCGGAACGGCACCGGGCGGCGAACCCAATCAATCAACCGCCAAAGCATACCGAGCACCAGAATGGCGACGGCCGTGTAGGGAATAATGATACCGAACAGGTAGTCGAGCTTGCCGTAGGTGACGCCGACATACGGAATCAGGGCGAGCACGAGCACCAGCAGCAGCGGTTGCAGCACTTTTCTCATGCCTCGGCCCTCCTGAGCGCCATGTGCATTTTGCGACGGCCCTCATCGAATTTGAGCTGATAGATGGTTTCGCGATGCTTCATGTAGCTGTCGAACGCTTGCAGCGTCAGCTCTTCGAGGCGGTCGCGGCACGGGTGATCGCATTCGACCGGCAACGCTTCGATCAATCCACGAAGCTGGAAAAGAATCGAAAGGGCTTTCGATGGAGGAATCTCCTGCACGGCAAGGATACGGGTGATGCGCACGATCGATTCTGCCGCCGAAGCGGAGTGATCGGTGACGGCATCCAGCAGCCCGCCAAGCTCGGCCGCAATGGCCGAAGCAACAAGCGAACCACCGCTCTTCGATCCGGGCAGCATCGCCACGATGGACGACACCCACCGATCGAGCACGACCTCCCGGTTTTCGTTAACTTTCTGTTCCCACGCTCTGGTCATAAGAGTGCTGAATAAAGAGTTTTAGCAGAGCCGCAAACCGCCGGACTTTGTGGACCGGCGGTAGAGCGTCGTTCTCAAGACAGCATGAAAAACTGTCATGAGCAATTCGAGTGCAGGGCGAAAGAGGCACAAAAATTGATTTTACATTCAGGAGGGTTTTAACCCTCCTGACATTCAAACCTCTTACATCCATGTTGCCCCGTCCCGAAAGCTTTCGGGACGGGTTCAGGCGCATTTGGCCCGGAAGGCCTCGTACACCGGATGCCATGTATGGGCATCCTTCTCGAACGGAATTTCGAGATACTGGCAAAGATACAGGGCATTATCCGCTCCCGCAAGGTCGCCATTTTTCAGCGCTTCGAGCGCCTTCTTTCCAGCTTCGGCAGTATCGTGACCGGTCAGGCGCGCCTGACGCCAGTAGTTGATCGCCTCCTCGCGATAGACGGCGTTGCGCGGCAGGGCCTCAGCCGCCTTGAGATTGTTGACCTCGACATTGCGCACGCCAAAGGTCGCCGGCCAGCCGGTATCCGGCCAGTGCGACGAGGTTTCGATGGCCTGTTCGACCATTTTGATCACATCTTCCATCATATTCGTTGCGACCGTTTCGGTTGACGAAAAGCTTCGGCTGGAGGCTCAGAGCCCGTCGCCCATGCCCATCTGGATGTACCCGCAGGGGCAGACCAGGGAGCAGAGATGACAGCCGACGCACTTCGCATAGTTGGTATAGACTTTTTCACCTGCCGGATTGTCGCGGAAGCGCGTGATGGCCTCCTGCGGACAGAACGAGACGCACTGCTTGCAGTCGAAACAGAAGCCGCAGCTCATGCAGCGCTCCGACTCGGACTTGGCCTCTTCGTGCGTCAGCGCTTCGAGCAGCTCGTCGTGATTGCCCACAACCTCTTCCGGCTCGATGGTGGTGCGCTTTGCCTGCGGGGTGTGCAGAAAGTAGAGCAGATCCTGCTTGTGCGCCTTGGTGATTTCGCTGTAGGGCGTTTCGGGCATCGGCTCGCCTTTCAGGAAAGCGTCGATCGATGCTGCGGCCTTGCGACCGTGGCCGACCGCCGTAGTGATAAGATCGACCTTCAGAGCGTCGCCGCCGCTGAAGAGCTTGTCGTGGCCCGGAATGCGGAAGTTGCGATCAACCTTCATCCAGGGGCCTTTGGTGCCTGCGTCGCCGAGGCCTGCAAAGTCGGTCGCCTGGCCGATAGCCGCAACCACCATGTCGGCTTCGATCTCGAAAGTCTCGCCGCTCGGTTTGTAGCGCAGGAAAGGAATCGGAGAGTTCCAGCCCTCTTCGCCCTTCTCTTTTTTGACCATTTTGGTGCAGCGCAGGCCGGTGACGCCCGAAGCGCCGCCGAGAATCTCCGCCGTGCCGGTCTGGAAGTACATGGTCGTGCCTTCGTTGGCCGCGTCGTCAAATTCATTGTCGAAGCAGGCCATCTCCTCGCGCGGAACGCCCGAAATGACGGTTGCCTTGGATCCGAGGCGAAGAGCGAGGCGCGCCACGTCCATAGCCACGTTGCCGTCTCCGATGATGACGACATTTTTACCTACGGGCACATCGTCGCCCATAACCTCGTAATTCCTGAGAAACTCGATGGCGTTGGTCGCGCCCGGCGTTCCCTCGAAACCGGGAACCGGCAGGCCGCGCCCTTTCTGCGCGCCGACGCCGAGGAAAACCGCGTCGTACTCCTGTTCGAGCTGTTCGAGGGTAACATCTTCACCGACGCGAACGCCCATTTTCGTTTCGACGCCGAGGTCGATGATGCGGCCGATTTCAGCTTCGAGCACCTTGCGATCCACGCGGTAGCCCATGATGCCGTAGAGCACCATGCCGCCGAGCTTCTCGTTGGCGTCGTAAATCGTGACCGCGTGCCCCTTGCGGCGAAGCTGATAAGCTGCCGAAAGGCCAGCCGGGCCACCGCCGATCACCGCAACTTTCTTGCCCGTGTCAGGGCCGGGGGCGGGCAATTTGAGCCCGTTCTCGATACCGTAGTTGCCGATCACCTGCTCGACCGCGTTGATAGCCACGCTCTCGTCGTGCTTGCCGCGGTTGCAGCCACCCTGGCACGGATGCGGGCAGATGCGGCCCATCACTGCCGGGAAGGGGTTGGTGTTCACCGCCGTCTCCCAGGCCGCTTTCAGCGGATCGTCGGACTGATCGATGCCGCTGATGTAGCGGTTGATGGCGCGGATGTCCTCCCCGGCCGGGCACTCCGCCGAGCAGGGCGGGGTCTGCCGGACATAGACCGGACATTTATGACTTTGATCCCCGAAGGCGACAATCTTGTCGGTTCCCGTCAATTCGCTGAATTCCGGGAAGACATACTCGGTCGCAAAATCGAGAATCGGATTTGATTCTGCATTCATGAGATTCTCCATAGGTTAATGTTGCGCCGCTGTTGATCGTCGTGAGAAGTCCGGGGACAAGGCGGCTGGAGCGCAGAAACCGGAGTTCTTCCAGAACTCTTCCATTCACATTGCCCCGGCTTTCAAGCCGGGGAGCGTGAGGATTTCGAGCACCACCCAACGCAGTCATCGGGCTTCGCAACAGATCAACAGTGACGCACAATTCAGCTTAGAAACGGACGTGTGCCGACTGGTTGAAGGTCGTGCGGGCGTGACGATAGCTGTCGATCATGTTCTCGTCAAAGGTCAGGCCGGTCTCCTCGAAGAAGCGCTTCCAGCCGATGCGGTCGATCCACTCGCCGACGCGCTCCCACGGGCGTCCGCCAGCCTTGTAGGCCTTCAGGATGCGGCCAACCACCTCGGTCACTTCCGGCCAGCGCGGCGGGTTGTTCGGGAGGTTGTGCGCCACGAGGCTCATGGTCGAAGGCTTCACGCGGGCGTTGCTGTTTTTGCCGCCAACCCAGATGGCGAATTTCGAGTGCTCGGGATGGTTGATCTCCATGGCGGGGCAGGCGCCGAAGCAGGCGCCGCAGCAGATGCACTTGGCCTCATCGACCATGAGCGTCTTCTTGCCATCGACCACCGTCGGGCGGATAGCCGCAACCGGGCAGCGCGCCACGGCTTTCGGCAGCTCGCAGGTGGTGACCAGATGATCGTGGTTGATGCGCGGCGGACGGGTGTGCTTGACCACCACGGCGATGTCGGCCTGGCCACCACAGTTGATAGCGCAGCAGGAGGTCGAAAGACGCACCTTGTTGGGCATCTGCATATCCTTGAACTCGTTGTAGAGCGAGTCCATCATCGACTTCACCACGCCCGAAGCGTCGGTAGCCGGAATGTCGCAGTGCAGCCAGCCCTGGGTGTGCGAAACCGACGAGACACACATGCCGGTGCCGCCGACCGGGAAGCCCATCGATTCGAGCTCGGCGATCATCGGCTCGACGTTTTCGGCGTTCGGCGTCAGGAACTCGACGTTGTTGCGCACCGTAAAGCGAAGGAAGCCGTCACAGTACTTGTCGGCCACGTCGCACAGGCTGCGAAGCATGTCAACGGTATCCTGCCGCTGCGTACCGGCCCTGACCGTCCAGATGGTGTCACCGCTCTCGGCCACGTGCTTGAGCACGCCCGGCTTGGGGATCTCGTGATATTTCCACTTTCCGTAATTCTTCCTGACCACGGGATGCAGCGCCTCCTCGTAGGTATGAGGACCGGACTCTATGGTCTTCCAGGTTCTTTCCTGACTGCTCATGCTCTTTCCTGTAGGTTGGGACGCACCAGCCTTTTTGACAGGACTGGCGCGACAGTGAATGTTCTGTTGATCTTATCTGACTCTCGATTCCGCAGAATGAGATATCTATCAATACTTTGCCTTGAAGTAGGGGTTATCGCGCGGGCGCGTCACCTGGTTGATGTCATGCTCGATGCCGACGCCTTCGAGGAACTGCTTCAGGCCGACGCGTTCGATGGTTTCACCGATGCGCTCGTGGTCGAGTCCGGCGTCATCCCACCAGTCGATGATCTCCTCGATCTGCTCGATGAAGGCCTCGCGATCCTCGTCGGTCTCCATTTTCATGAAGGGGATGATGAGCGAACCCATGTTGACGCCAACCTTGAGGGTGTTCTTGCCGCCCATGAGCAGCGAGATGCCACGTTCCTTGCCGGGCGAGAGCGCCTTCGGCATGGCGTTGATGCAGTGCATGCAGCGCACGCAGTCGCGGGTGGCGATGTCGATGCCGCCATCCTTGAGCGTGATCGCCTTGGTGGGGCAGCGGCTGATGACGTTGTTGACCAGCGCATCCATGCCACGCTCCTCGATCCACGCCTTGACCTCGTCCTGATCGATCTGGATCGCATCCTTCCAGGTACCGACAACGGCAAGGTCGGAGCGCATGATCGAGTTGGTGCAGTCGTTGGGGCAACCCGAGAATTTGAACTTGAGCTTGTAGTTCCATTCCGGACGGTGAACCTGGCCGGAGAAGTGTTTGAGTGCCGTAAGGTGCAACTTGAGGTTGTCGTAGCAGGCGTTTTCGCAACGGCCGGGGCCGATGCAGGATACACCGGTACGCATACCGGCGCCAGCGCCGCCGAGGTCCCATCCCGCCTGGTTCAGCTCGTCGAAACACTCCTGAACCTTGTCCTGCTCGATACCCTGAAGCATGATGTCACCGGTCTGGCCGTGCAGGGCGATGATGCCGCTGCCGTGTTTTTCCCAGATGTCGCACAGCTCGCGGAGCATGTCGGTGTTGTAATGCAGGCCCGGCGCGGGCTGAATGCGCATGGTGTGGAATTCGGCTGCCTCGGGGAACTTGTCCTTGATCATCGAGTAGCGGGTGATGATGCCGGCGCCGTAGCCATCGACCGTCACCAGACCGCCCTTCCAGTACCCCATGCGGGTCTTGTAAGAATACTCGAGCTGGTCGAGCACACCGCGCAGCATCGGCTTTTTCGTTCTTTCAGCCAGCTCCTTGAAGCCGGTAATAAAGCTTGGCCAGGGACCGCTTTCCAGCTGGTCGAGCATAGGGGTTTCGTGCAGAAATTTGCCGTTGCCATCCGAGCTGCCGCACCCGCCGCAATGACACCCGCCGTTCATAGCGCTGTCGTTAGCACCACTCATGTTGCCTCCTTTGGTTCTCGATACTTTGGAGGCCGGCTTGCGCCGGCCTGGTTTCTGTGGGTAGCCGTCGTCTTAAACGCAGCCGGTCGGTTTGGGGAGTCCGGCAATTTTGCAAGCCTGCAGAGCCGGGCCTTTGGGGAAAAGACCGTACAGGAACTCCGAAGCCTCTTTCTTGTCCAGGCCCTTCTCGGAAGCGACAGCCTTGGTAAGCACCTTCACGGCCGGAGCGATCTGGTACTCCTGGTAGTAGTTCCTCAGGAACTTCACGAGGTCCCAGTGCCCCTCTTCCATCGAGATCTCCTCGCCTTCAGCGAGCTTTACCGCTACATCCTCGTTCCAGTCTTCGAGGTTTACAAGGTAGCCGTTCTCGTCGGTCTCGTAGCTCATGCCGTTGACTTCAATTGCCATGATAGTTCTCCTTTTTGGTGTGGTGTTGAGGTTGTCGGCAGGCGCTCGCCGTTCTGGCAAAGCCCTGCAGCTGACAATTAATATCGTTATATGGTTATATAGTTAAGAAATTGATTTCAATTTTTCAAAACAATTGTGAAACTTTTTCTCTTAACGATGGCTCGCCCCTGACGAACCGGAATTGCTGAATGGGCATCATTTATGAATGAACATAAAACAATTCAACCACATAGTTATATAGTTAGCAAAATATTTTTAATCGAACAAGAGCTTGTGATAAAAAAATCAGCGGGAAAAACAAGACCTTTTTAGTCTTTTTTAGGCCGGGATTAGGACTTGAAGCTTACAGCAAGCTCGACAAAGCGCTTTGCCCAGTGCGGGTTTGCGGCTGCGTGAAGGTGCGCGTAGGAGGCGAAAAGGTTCTTGTGGAGAATGCCGTCCTCATGGCCGGTCAGACCGAACCCCCTCGCCACATCGAACTGACAGGCCAGCTCAGGCGAGCCTTCGGCAGGCTTGGAGTAGTGGAATTCATGGGCGCGGATGCGTTCGCCATCACCGAACCACGCCGATCCGGCGCGGCTTTCGAGTTCGAGATAGCCACACCCGGCGGGCTTGCGCTGGTAGCCAATGTCGATCGGCAGCACGCCGCACAGCGGCCATGTCTGCCCCTGCCAGGTGGCGCTGCGGCACAGATAGATAAGGCCGCCGCACTCCGCCCATGCGGGCATCCCCGCCTCGATCCGCTCTCGCACGTCGCGCATGAGCCCGGTGTTCGCGCTCAACTGCTCGAAGAACGATTCCGGAAATCCGCCGCCAAGATAGAGGCCGTCAATCTCCGGTAGCGATGTGGTCTTGAAGGTGTCGATGAAGACTAGCTCCGCGCCGCTCGCCCGAAGAGCCTCCAGATTGTCGGGGTAGTAAAAACAGAAGGCGTCGTCGCGGAACACGCCGATTCGCGCTTTTGCGCTCGTTTCTGGCGTCGGGATCGTGATCGGCTCCGGCGCGTCGAACGGTGGCGCGGAATCGAAGAGCACCTTGATCGCATCGATATCGCAATGCTTCGAGACCTGCTCGGCGGCGGCATCGATGAAAGCCTCGGCATCCGGGGACTCGCCAACCGTCACGAGACCGAGATGCCGCTCGGGCAGCACTAGCGAGGCGCTCGACGGAACCGCGCCAAGCACCGGCACCTTACAATAGGTCTCGATCGCCTCCCGCTGCTTTGCCTCTTGCCGGGCGCTGGCGACATGGTTCAAGATGACGCCAGCGATGTTCACCTTCGGTGGCATCGCCATCAGCCCGAGCACCTGCGCCGCCACGCCACGATTGACCCGGCGGCCGTCGATTACCAGCACCACCGGCGTATCGAGCAGGGCCGCCAGCCCTGCGCTGCTGTCCGAACCAGCCATGTCGAGGCCGTCGTGCAGTCCGTGGTTCCCCTCGATCAGCGCCAGCCCACCGGGATATTTCAACGAAGCGCGGACGAACGACTCGCGGCAGATCTCCGCGCCCATCATCCACGGATCGAGGTTGTAGCACTCCCCGCCGCTGGCCACGCGATGCCACATCGGATCGATGTAATCGGGCCCCTTCTTGAAGCTCACCACCGGGCCCTCGCGCCCGAGCAGACGCAGCAGCCCCAGCGCCACCGTGGTCTTCCCGGCGCTCTTCCAAGAAGCCGAAATCATCAGCCTCGGAATGGTGATAGCACTCAACTCGATACCTCCGGAAAAGCGCTCAGGGCTTCGGTTTCAGCTGATCAGGCCGAACCTTCGAGGTGAAAAAGTCGTCCGCGAACTCCTCGCCCACCGTCTCGCCCGCGCTGTTCACCAGTGGCTCCTCGTAATCGTTCCAGCCACGAAGCCCCGTCTTCAGCGACACCACGTTTGTGAAGCCCAACTCCTGCATGGTTTTGGCGGCAAACGCGCTCCGGCGGCCAGAGCGGCACACCACCACAATCTCCTTGTCGCGGCCCGTCACCAGCGCAGGAACGGTATCGTCGTAATCCCACTCGCACGCCGACTCCAGCACGCCACGCGGCACATGGATCGAGCCCTCGATGTGCAACGTCTCGAACTCCTTTGGCTCGCGAACATCAAGGATAATCAGCTCTGGATTCTCCGCCATCCGGTCAACCAGATTCCACGGCATAATCTCCCGAATCTCGGAAAGAGTCTTCTCCAGCAAGTCGTTCAAACGGCTCATCTTTATGAAAATCAACAGGTTACAGATTTTATTACCATCCGTGAACGCGGACGGACAAACGCAGCCCAAAGCCGCAAAAATCAATTATATAACTATTCAGTAATATAAAAATAAGGATGGAGAATGCAATTGAGGGTTGGGAAAATGCGAGGGGAGCAAAAACCGTCAAGTGAAAAGCCTTGTGTATCGCAGGAAATACACAACAACTTTTGTGTATCGAAAAGACGCATTCACGATACACAAAAGAATTTGAGAATGCCAAACAATACACAACAGCAACTGCTATTTAAAGCAGCAGTTGTTGTTCGGTAATCGTCAATAACGCTGGGAAACAGAGCACTGCGGGCCGCCTGCCACTTCCTGCCTGCAATTCCTTAAGCACCCTGTCGCCATACGTCGCCCGATCAGCACCGTTAAGCTCATATTCAGCAATATGACAACCAATCAACCAGTTACGCAGAGTCAAACTGACATTAACCGCACGACAAGCATGAGCAGCCAGCTCAGAATGCGTCTGCCTGATTTCCGACACATGCTGATTGAAATCCAATGAATGTATCGATGGGGACATGAGAACCTTGGATGCTCTTATCCCTGAATGCTTTAGAACGGATAAAATACATTATCATAAGTAAACACTCACAATTCTCGCTAACGTGACCATTCGATCATTTCAGGTTCATCAAAAAATGAAGCTTCCGGCAAAGCTCTACAAATACGAGCCATTCAGCACGCAATCGCTTGAGAACCTTAAAGCACAAGCCATCTACTTTGGCTCACCACTGGGCTTCAACAATCCATACGACTGCGCGACCAACCCAGTCGTGTTGAAACCGTCAGCTCAAGAGGCTGAGTCTGCCCGACAGCATTACCTCTCCGACAAGACAACACCACAGGAGGCAAAGTTGAAATTCGAGCAGATGCCAGTTAATGATTTGCAAGAAATGCTTTATCGTATTGGCACTGAAGCAATATCGTCAAATGTTGAGCGCTTTGGCAAAGAGCGAGGAGTATCGTGTTTTTCAGAGATCAACGACGATCTTCTGATGTGGGGCCACTATGGTGGAAAGTATAAAGGCTTTTGCCTGGAATTTTCAACAGAACACAATCCTTTCTCTCAGGCTCATCAAGTCAAATACGTCGATCGTGTGCCCGAAGCCTCTGTAATTCCTTTTCTAACGGGCTCCGAGTTAGAGCTCGACAATGCAGCCAAAGACCTTTATCTCATCAAGTCGAAATCGTGGTATTATGAGAAGGAATGGCGCATCGTTCACAAGGATGTTGGTACACGCTATCACTATGAGCCCAACGCGTTAACAGGCGTTTACTTTGGCCCCGAAATACCCAATGAGGCACTTGAAATCATTGCCCTGATTCTTCGCGGCCAGAATCCACACGTCAAGCTATTCCGTGGTGAACGGAGTAAATCCGAATTCAAAGTTGACTTTACTGAGATCGGATATCTCACACACCTTGAAGCCAAGAACCGAGGGTTACGATAGATCATTTTACAAAAGCAGCCCTCCCGACGCCCCCCAAACCCCCGGCACGTTAAATCCTCCTTGTTTGTTATATTCGAGGTTTGTGCCCCGCCCGGCAGGTGGCGGCCTCTGAAATTTTCAAACTGTCAGATCAAACGATGAGCAATTCCGATCAGTCGCGGGTGCAGACGCAGAGTCTGTCGCCTGATAAAGTGATGAACAAACTGGTTTCGCTGGCCAAGCGGCGAGGCTTCATTTTCCCGTCGTCGGAGATTTACGGCGGCCTGTCGTCGTGCTTCGATTACGGCCCGCTCGGCAGCGAGATGAAGAAAAATATCAAGGATTTGTGGTGGAACGCAATGACGCGCCGCCATCAGAACATCGTGGGCCTCGATGCGTCGATCATGATGAACCCGACCGTGTGGGAGGCTTCGGGTCATGTGGCGAGCTTCAACGATCCGCTGATCGACGACAAGACCACCAAGCGCCGCTACCGCGCCGATCACCTGATCGAGAACCATATCGAGAAGCTCCATCGCGAAGGCAAGGAGGCCGAGGCGGCTGCCGTCAAGGTGGCGTACGAGGCCGCTGAGGGCACCGAAGACCCGAACCGCACACTGTACAATATCATTATCGAATCGGGCATCAAGGCCCCCGACACCGGTTCGGCGGACTGGACGGAGGTTCGTCAGTTCAACCTGATGTTCCAGTGCAACATGGGCGCGATCGCCGGTTCGGGCGGCGTGGTCTATCTTCGTCCCGAAACAGCGCAGGGCATCTTCGTGAACTTCCACAACGTCCGCGAAGCGTCGCGCATGAAGGTGCCGTTCGGCATCGCGCAGATCGGCAAGGCGTTCCGCAACGAAATCGTGAAGGGCAACTTCATCTTCCGCATGGTGGAGTTCGAGCAGATGGAGATGCAGTATTTCGTCAAGCCCGGCACGCAGCTTGAAGCGTTCGAGGCGTGGCGCGAGGAGCGCTTCCGCTGGTACTCCGAGACGCTCGGCATGACCAAGGAAAAGCTGCACTGGTACAAGCACGACAAGCTGGCCCACTACGCCGACCTGGCCTACGACATCAAGTTCGAGTTCCCGTTTGGCACCGAGGAGATCGAGGGCATCCACTCGCGCACCGATTTCGACCTGACCCAGCATCAGGAGTACTCCGGCAAGAGCATGGAGTACATCGACCAGACCACCAACGAGCGCTACATCCCCTACGTCGTCGAGACCTCGTCGGGCTGCGACCGTACTTTTCTTGCGCTGCTGTCGGACGCCTATCAGGAGGACGTGGTCGATGGCGAACCACGCGTGATGCTGAAGCTCGCGCCGAAGGTCGCTCCAGTGAAGGCCGCCGTGCTGCCGCTGATGAAGAAGGGCGAGATGGCTGAAAAAGCCCGCCAGCTCTGCGCGGCGCTTTCAGAGAGCTTCATGGTGCAGTACGACGACGCGGCCTCGATCGGCAAGCGCTACCGCCGCCAGGACGAGATCGGCACGCCCTTCTGCTTCACGGTCGATCACGATACGCTGGAGAACGGCACCATCACCGTGCGCTACCGCGACACGGCGGCGCAGGAGCGGATCGAGATGTCGAAAGCCGCTGAGTTCCTGGCCTCGAAGCTGGTTTAAGAAAAACGTCTATTGATACAATGCTTTACGATGTCGCAATCATAGGAGGAGGCCCGTCGGGCGCTGCCGCAGCGGAGATTCTGGCCAAGGCTGGTCACTCGACCATCCTCATCGAACGCAATCTTGCCAACGTCAAGCCGTGCGGAGGCGCGATTCCGCTTGGCCTGATCGAGGAGTTCGATATTCCCGACGAGCTGGTCGAGAAGAAGCTGACCCGCATGAGCGTGCGCTCGCCAAAGGGCGAAACCATCTTCATGCACATGCCGAACGGCTACGTCGGCATGGTGCGCCGCGAGCGGTTCGACAGCTACCTTCGCGAGAAGGCTCAAAAGGCTGGCGCGGAGCTGGTCGAGGCCTTGGTGAAGAAAATCGACCGCGCGTCAGACCGCTTCACGATCCACCTCTTCAACAAGGAGGGCGAGGCGCTGCCGCCAGTCGAGGCTTCGTACGTCATTGGCGCGGATGGCGCGAACTCGAAAACCGCCGAAGAGCTGGGCTTTCCGCCGAACGACCTCAAGGTGATCGCCATGCAGCAGCGCTTCCACTACTGCGACGAGCTGAAGCCCTACGAAGAGCTGGTTGAGATCTGGTTCGACGGCGAGGTCTCGCCCGATTTCTACGGCTGGATCTTCCCGAAAACCGACCACATCGCCATCGGCACGGGAACCGAGGAGCACCGCCGCGACATCAAGGAATTGCAAAAGCGCTTCGTCGAGAAGATCGGCATCACCGAAAAGCCTTACCTCAACGAGGCGGCCAAGATTCCGATGAAGCCGCGCCGTTCCTTCACGCAAGAGCGGGCTATTCTCGTCGGCGACGCTGCGGGGCTGGTGACCCCGGCCAACGGCGAGGGGATCTTCTTCGCCATGCGCTCCGGCAAACTCGGCGCGGAAGCGATGATCGAGCGCATCCGCAATAACACGCCGCTTTCGAGCTACGAAAAGAAATTCCGCAAGCTCTACTCGCCCATATTCTTCGGCTTGCAGGTGCTGCAATCGGTCTACTACAAGAGCGACCGCCTGCGCGAAAGTTTCGTAGCGATCTGCCGAGACAAGGATGTTCAGGGCATCACCTTCGACTCGTACCTCTACAAAAAGATGGTACCCGCGCCGTGGAGCGTGCAGATGAAGATCATGGCCAAAAACGTCTATCATTTGGCCAAGGGTTCGTAATGCTGCTCTCTCCGCTGAACTGGCTGATTCATCTCTCCTCGTCGCTCGAATGGGGCGTGGCGCTCATCATGCTCTACCGCTACGGGCAATTCATCGGGCGGAAGGATGTACGACGCTTTGCGCTCTTCATGCTGCCGCACTGGATCGGGAGCTGGTTCGTACTCCTCTACCACATTTCGGGTGACGCCATCATGCGGTTCCTTGAAATGTCCGAAGTGATCAACCTGGTAGGCAGCATCGCGCTGCTCTACGCGACGATAAAGATTCTGAAGGGGGATGAAAAACGGGCGGCCAAACCGGCAAAAGCCTGGATGGGCTCGCTCTTCGGCGGCGTGATGCTGGTGGCTGGAGGTTCGACACCCTACTCGTTCATGATGGGCAGCTCCTGGTTCGACGCCGTTTTGCAGGTGTCGAGCATCGTCTATCTGACCTTTCTGGTGCTGCTGCTGAAGGTGCGAAAAAAAGACCCCGAGGTGTTCTCGGGGCTTACCGTGGCGGGATTCTGGTTCGTGCTGGTCTTCATTTCGGTGACGGTCGTCTGCATGTACATCGCCATGCACGTGCTCGGATATCAGTCGCTTTCACACGATGATTTTCTGCACGGCTTTGCCGAGAGCCTGTTGAGCGTCAGCAACCTGATGATCGTCATCGGTATCCACAAACAGCGCAAGCTCGCCGAACAGCGGCTCAGGGGTTGAGTATCGCGCTTGCAGCTTGGGCTTCGCGCCTACGGCTTGAGCAGCTTCTGATAACTCACCGGATCAGCGAGCAGCGCAAAAGCTTTTGCAGCGACCGGATCGAGCTCGATGCCTTTTCTCCAGGCCGCCTTCTCATCGTAATGGCGAATGATTTCACGCTGAACGGCGGTTGTGATGCGAAGTGAATCGCGCTGGATGCCTTGCTTTGTCCAGCTGGCGAGCGCCTCGTCGAATGCCTGAAGCCTGACCGAAAGCAGACTGTCCTTTTCGCCGCCATCCTTACCGATCATCGTTTTCAGGCTGTCGAGCTGCCGCTGTGGTGCTGAACGATAGACAAACGTCTTATCGTCAACAAACTCCCTGAACTCTTTGAGCACCGGCGTGGCAGCTATCTTCGGCAAGGAGATATCGCGATGCTTCCGGTGAAAATTCGTGGCATAGGTGAACAGGAGTCCCTCCTTGTCCTGCGCCTTTTCGTACTCCGACGGCTCCGCAGCGCTGACCGAAAAGTCCGGCTTGATACCGCCACCGCCATACACTTTGCGATGGTTGAGGGTGTAATAGACTTTCGTGGAATCATACGTCTCCGGAGAGAGAAGCACCTTGCGCTGAGGGTTCTGACAAGAGGCGCCGCCATGAACCAGCGGCTTCTGGATCAGTCGCCCTGAAGGGGTGTAGTATTTGGCCGTCGTGATCTTGAGCGAGTGGTCGTAGGGCAGCTCAATGACCGACTGCACCAGCCCCTTGCCGAACGAATTTTCACCGACGATAAGGCCACGGTCAAGCTCCTGAATGGCCCCGGCCACGATTTCCGCAGCCGATGCGCTCTGGCCATCGATCAGTACAACCAGCGGCAGCGAAGGCAACAGCGGATCGATGTTGGTCACATAGCGCTGTTCGCTGTCGGCAGCCCGCCCTTTGGTGGAGACCACGCGACTGCCCTTTTCGACGAACAGCGCGGCAACGTCAACCGCCGAGTTCAGGAGGCCGCCCGGATTGCCGCGCAGATCGAACACGAGGCCGCTCATGGTGCGATTCTCCCTGGCAGCCTGTTGCTGCAAGGCACGGATCGCGTCAACCATTTCAGCGCGCGAGTGCCGGGCAAAGCTGGTCATGCGGATGTACGCCACCGAGCCGAACAGCCCGGAATAGGAAACCGTGCTGACCCGGACTTCGCCCCTTGCAATGCGGTACTGCTTCCGGGCGCCCCATCCATCCTTGCGCACGGTGAGCCTGACGGTCGTGCCGGCTCGGCCCTTGATGGATTCCCGAATTTCTTCGATCGGCCGGTCACCAACCCGGACACCGTTCACGGCCACAATCTTGTCGCCCACCTGCAATCCAGCCTTCGCGGCGGCCTGCCCTTCAAAAATCGAGGTCACGTACAGATCACCGGCAATGGTGCCGATAGTAACGCCGATGCCCGCATACTGGCCGCTGGTCAGCTCGTCGAGCTCGCCGGACTGCTCCTTGTCGAGAAGAACGGTGTACGGATCGAGCTGGCCGAGCATGCCATCGATGCCCGAGTACATGAACTCGCTGACATCGATGGGCTCGACATAATTCTGCGACACCTCTTGATAGACATCGCCGAGCAGCTCGATGCTTTTGTTGACTTCAAAGAAGTTCGAGGAGGCCTCGGTCTTCGCCAGTACAGGCTCGGTGGTCAGTACGACCGACATGGCAGCAACCGAAGCGACGGCGACAAACCGCGGCCAGCGGGCGACACGCCTGAAGAGAGCGGTGCGTAAAAGGCTCACGGAAAACCTCACCTGAGAGCGCTTTCGAGGGCGGTGGCGCTGTCGGTACGCTCGTCGCGGTATTTGACGATGAGCGGCGTGTAGATCGACAGGCCATGTTCGGCGGCGAACTCGCCCTTAACCTGGCGGGAGCCGGCCACCACGACCGCGCCTTCCGGAATGACGAGCGGCCCGTCGGCGCTCTTGCGCAGGACGGTGCCGTTGACCAGGTCATAGACCGGCGTGGAGCCGTTCAGGATGACGCCGGTGCCGATCACGGCGCGCTTTTTGACGATGGTGCCTTCGTAAATGCCGCAATTGCCGCCGACCATCACTTCGTCCTCGACGATCACCGGCATCGCACCGATCGGTTCGAGCACACCGCCGATCTGCACGGCGGCGGAGAGATGCACCTTCTTGCCGATCTGCGCGCAGCTGCCCACCAGCGCGTGCGAGTCGATCATCGAACCTTCATCAACGTAGCCGCCGACGTTGACGTAGGCGGGCGGCATCATCACCACCGACGGAGCCAGGTACGCGCCGTCGCGCACCGAAGAGCCGCCAGGCACAATACGGACGCCATCTGCGACGGTAAACTCGCGAAGCGGGTAGGTGTCTTTATCGATGAACGAAATGCTGCCGAGGCCAGCAAGATCAACGTGGCTCTCGATCAGCACACCGAGCTTCATACCGACCAGAATACCCTGCTTGACCCACTGGTTGACCGTCCATCCGTTAGCCGATGATGCATCGGGTTCGGCGGCGCGGATCCGCCCGTCGTTGAGCAGCTTCTTGAACTTTGCAAAGACGGCTCTCGACTCCGGATCGGCTTTGAGCTGGTCGACGCTCAGTGAAGAATATGTGGCAATCTGATTCCTGATCTCTTGATACTGTTCCATTGGGTCGGTTGATCGTTTTACGGTTTCAATTGTACTCGGAAGTGATGTCAGCCCCAGTCTTGCGATTGTAGAAGCGGAAATCATCGCTGCGCAGGCTTTCGTCAGACTTGATCCTGACGAACACCATGTGTTGCAGGAACCACTTCATTTCGGTTTTCATATCACTTTCGCGCATCGGTTCGAGCACGGTCGGGCTGACGTGCAGGTCGAGCTGCTGGAAAGGCATCTTCTGCTGAAGCGCAAATTTGCGCAGCCAGCGCTCGACCTGGTTGATGGTGGTGAAGCGCGCCTGCACCACGCCGGTGCCGCCGCACGCGGGGCACTGGTCGCCCATGCGCTGCATGAGGCTCGGGCGGATGCGCTCGCGGGTGATCTGCATGATGCCGAAGTCCGAGAGCGGCAGGATGTTCGACTTGGCGCGGTCGTTGCGCAGCTCGGTCTTCATAGCGTCGTACACCTTCTTGGAGTTCTTCGCGTCGATCATGTCGATGAAGTCCACCACGATGATGCCGCCGATGTCGCGCAGCCTGAGCTGGCGGACGATTTCACGGGCCGCTTCGAGGTTGGTCTTGAGCGAGTTCTCCTCCTGCTCGCGCTTGGCGGCGTAGCGACCGCTGTTGACGTCGACCACCACCATCGCCTCGGTGTGCTCGATGATGATGTAGCCGCCGGACTTGAGCCACACCTTGCGCGAAAAGATCGACTCCACATCCTTGGCGATGCCGTACCCCTCGAAAAGCGGCAACTTGCCCTCGTGAAGCGAGACGTTCTTGACCATATCGGGCGCGGCCCACTGGATGTAGTTGAGCGTCTCGGTGTAGATCGAGTTCGAGTTGGCCACGATTTCGGTCACGTCAGTAGTGAGCGAATCGCGCAGCACGCTCGAAATGATGGTGTCCTCCTTGAAGATGAGCTGCGGAGGCTTGGCGTCCTGCAGCTTCTCCTCGATCTGCTTCCACTTGACCAGCAGCTTTTCGAGATCCTGCTTCAAGAGCGTCTCGTCCTGCATTTCGGCCACCGTGCGGATGATGGCGCCGAACCCTTCGGGCAGCATCGAGCGCACGAGCTTTTTGAGACGACCACGCTCCTTGCGCGAAACCACGCGGCGCGACACGGCGATCTGGCCGCCGCCGAAAGGCAGCAGCACCATGAAGCGGCCTGCAATGGTGATGTCAGAGGTCAGACGCGAGCCCTTGGTACCGATCGGCTCCTTGATGACCTGCACCAGAATAGAATCGTTGGGCTTGAGCTTCTGGGCAATCATCTGGGTGTAGGATTGGCGGCGCTCGCGGGCATCGGCAGCAGACTCCTGGCGCCCATCACTCTTCTGCTGATTACCGGGTCTCGAAGCCTCTCGCGACGGCGCCGATGCTTCGGATGAGGCTTCGGCTTCGCCTTCATCCTCTTCGTCCTCGCCGCCGTTCTCGTCATCGTCGTCATCCTCGACAAGCGCACGGTAATCCTCGCTGGTCGTTCCGACGTCGGAGAAGTGGAGGAATCCGTCAGACTTCTGGCCAATATCAACAAAGGCCGCTTTGAGCCCCTCTACCACCTTGTGCACCCGGCCAAGGTAGATATCGCCGATGCTTCTCATGCTCTCCGGGCGCTCTATGATCAACTCGGCAAGCCGCCCCTCCTCGACAAGCGCGACCTGGATCTCATCTCCGGTCTTGTTCATCAGGAGCTGCTTTTTCACATTTTTCTTCATTAAAAAATTCAAGGTTATGGGCCGCTCATTCTACGGCAAAGTGGCCAGCCTTGCGGCTACGACCTCATTGCCGGAAAAGATGCCCTCTGATAAATTTCTTCCGGCCCGCTGCGCACGGCAGCACGCCGTTCTTGCATTAAGATTTGACTTTAAATATAACACTTCTGACGCTACTAACACTTCAAGCCGGTGCACGGTGCCCGATTCATCGAACATTTTTGTGAGGTTCCCCGATTTTCGCACCTTGAGAAGGAAAGAGCTTCGCCAATCGCTACCGCCGCCATGCTGTCAACTGAATTTGAAACACCCCTCTGGGAGAACCTGTCGCGAGTCTGCGGCATCGATGAAGCCGGCAGGGGGCCGCTGGCCGGGCCGGTCGTGGCCGCTGCGGTGGCCTTTCCCCGCCATTTCAAACCGACAGGCATTCTTGAAAAGCTCGACGACTCGAAAAAGCTGACCGCCGAACTGCGCGAAGAGCTCGCCCCGGCCATTCGCGAAAGCGCTGAAGCGTGGGCGGTTGCGGTGGTGGACGCCGAGATCATCGACCGGATCAACATCCTCCAGGCGACGATGCTGGCAATGAACCAGGCGGTCGAGTCGCTCGCTGCAACGCCCGAACTGCTGCTCGTTGATGGAAATCGCTTCCGCCCCGTGCTGCCAATTCCGTACCAGACCATCGTCAAGGGAGACTCGAAGGTCTTTTCCATCGCCGCGGCTTCGGTGCTGGCAAAAACCCGCCGGGACGAACTGATGGTCGCCTACGCTGCAGAATACCCGGCATATGGCTTCGACCTGCATTTCGGCTACCCGACCGCCCGGCACGTCGAAGCGATCGCTCGGCACGGGCGATGCGCCATCCACCGAAAAAGCTTTAAGTTACGGAAACTGGGTGAAAAATAGTCCCTTAGCCATGCACGCACCACAATGGCTCGGCGCCGAAGGAGAAACCATCGCCGCGAAGTATCTCGCCGCACAGGGTTATCGAATCTTGGACCGCAATTACCGCTTCCACCGCAACGAAATCGACATTATCGCCCTCGATGGCGGTGTACTCTGTTTCATCGAGGTGAAGACCAGAACCTCCATCGGCAAAGGGCACCCTGCAGAATCGGTCACGCCGCGCAAGCAGAAGGAGATCATACGAGCCGCAACCGGTTATCTGGCAGGCCTCGACGACCCTTGGGTCACCTGCCGTTTCGACGTCATCGCCGTGCTCGCCGGAAGCCTCGACGAGCGCTCCATCCGGGAGTACGAAATCGAGCACCTCAAGGCCGCATTCATAGTCGCCGACGAGGGCTGACAGGTAGTATATCAGCGGTTTTTTATTATCTTTAAAGTCAAACATTTTACTGATTCATCCCGCACGACGATCCCATGCAAGAAACCGATATCCAGACCGCGCAGAACGCTGCAAACGATTACGGAGCGACCAATATTCAGGTTCTCGACGGCATCGAGCATGTCCGCAAAAGACCTGCGATGTACATCGGCGATATTCACAGCCGCGGGCTGCACCACCTGGTTTATGAAATCGTCGACAACTCGATCGACGAAACGCTTGCGGGCTTCAACGACTACATCCATGTAGCCATGAACCCCGACGGCTCGGTGACGGTCACAGATCGTGGTCGAGGCATTCCGGTGGACATTCACCCTGTCAAGAAAAAATCGGCGCTTGAGCTGGTCATGACGGTCATCGGCGCGGGCGGCAAGTTCGACAAGGGCGCCTACAAAGTTTCCGGCGGTCTGCATGGCGTCGGTGCGTCGGTAGTCAACGCGCTCTCGGAGTGGTGCGAAGCGGAGGTTTACCGCGACGGCAAAATCTTCCGTCAGACCTACAAACGCGGTGTGCCGCAGGGTGGAGTCGAAGAGGTCGGAACCACCGATCAGAAAGGCACGAAGGTCACCTTCAAGCCTGATCCGGACATCTTCAAGATCACCGAGTTCCGCAAGGATATTATCATCGACCGGATGAGGGAGCTGGCGTTCCTGAACAGCAACCTGCGCATCATCGTGCAGGATGCCGAAGGGTTCGAGGAGACTTTCCACTTCGAGGGCGGCCTCAGGGAGTTCGTGCGCTTTACCGACGCCAACCGCCTCAGCCTGCTCAAGGAGCCGATCTTCCTTTCGGGCGAGCGTGAATCGACGATGGTCGAAATCGCCTTGCAGTACAACGACTCCTATCAGGAGAACGTCTTCAGCTACGTCAACAACATCAACACGCACGAGGGCGGCACGCACGTCACCGGCTTCCGCAAGGCGCTGACCCGCACGCTCAACGCTTACGCGCAGAAGAACGACCTGCTGAAGAATGTCAAGATCACCCTGACCGGCGACGACTTCAAAGAGGGGCTTACCGCCGTCATTTCGGTGAAGGTACCGGAGCCGCAGTTCGAGGGTCAGACCAAGACCAAGCTCGGCAACTCCGAGACGCAGAGCATCGTCGAGACCATCGTCAACGAGCAGCTCGCCGAGTTCGCCGAAAGCAACCCCGGTACGCTGAAACTCATCATCGAGAAGGTGAAGGGCGCGGCCATTTCGCGCGAGGCTGCCCGCAAAGCCAAGGAGCTGACCCGGCGCAAGTCTGTGCTCGAAAGCTCCGGGCTGCCCGGCAAGCTGGCAGACTGCTCGATCAACGATCCCGACCACTGCGAGCTGTACATCGTCGAGGGCGACTCGGCAGGTGGCAGCGCCAAGCAGGGGCGCGACCGCAGCTTCCAGGCGATTTTGCCGCTGAAGGGTAAAATTCTGAACGTGGAGAAGGCGCGGCTGCACAAGATGCTCGAAAACGAGGAGATCAAGACCATCATTCTCGCGCTCGGCACCAGTATCGGCGAGGAGGAGTTTTCGCCTGAAAAGCTGCGCTACGGCAAGATCATCATCATGACTGACGCCGACGTTGACGGCGCGCACATCCGCACGCTGCTCCTGACTTTTTTCTTCCGCTACATGCGCTCGCTCATCGAGGCAGGCAAGGTGTTCATCGCCCAGCCGCCGCTCTATCTGGTGAAAGCCGGGCGGGAGCAGCAGTATGCATGGGACGAGGAGGAACGGGCAAGTATTACCGAGCAGATGAAGAAGCTCCAGAAAGGCAAAGCGAACGTCTCGATCCAGCGCTACAAAGGTCTCGGTGAAATGAACCCGGAACAGCTCTGGAGCACCACGATGGACCCGGAGCATCGTTCACTGCTCCAGGTCACGGTGGAAAACGCTATGGAGGCCGACCAGGTCTTCTCGACGCTGATGGGCGACAAGGTCGAACCCCGCCGCAACTTCATCGAGCAGAACGCCAAGTATGTCAGACGCTTAGACGTCTGACATAACCCGCACCACAACCTCTTTCTTCAGCTTCTCGATCCAGGCCTCGAACTGCTCCTGACGCTTCTGGTTAGCCGCCATCTCTTCGAGTCTGGTGAAATCGCGCTCCGGCGACAACTGGTGCGCGGGAAGCCTTTCGTCAAGCCTAAACAGGGCATAGAAGAAGGGGCCGCGCTCCGGCTCGATCTTCACAGGCTGGCTTATGTCGCCCGCATGCTTCAACCCGCCGACAATCTTCTGCAGATCAGGGCGCAGTGAATCGAACACCAAAAAGGGCTCTCCTGTCGCGCTCGAGATGACCTGACCGCCAGTACCTTTGGAGGCAGGGTCTTCCGAATACTTTTCAGCCATCTCGGCAAACGAAGCCTTGCCGGCAAGAATGTCGGCACGGATGGCCTCCAGCATACGAACCGTTTTGGGCAGATCGGTCTTGTTGCGATCAAACGCGGCCAGAATGTGCCGAACATGAATGCTTTGATCCTCCTTGTCGATCAGCTGGATCAGGTGGTAGCCGAAGCGGCTCTCGACAACACCGGAAATCTGTCCCGGCTTGAGCGCATAGGCCGCCTCCTCGAAGCTCGGCACCAGCTCGCCTTTGTGGACAAAGCCCAGGTCACCGCCAAGCTCGCGAGAACCGGGGTCATCGGAGGTTTCGCGGGCAAGCGTGGCGAAATCAGCGCCATTCTGCAACTGCTGGCTGATCGCCTGGATTTTGCTCATGGCCCGCTGCTTTTCGCTATCGGCAATCTCCGGATACCTGATGAGCTGGGAGACCGAAACCATTTCAGGCACCTTTGGCAGGTTGTTCCGCTCCTTGCCGTAGAAAGCCATCACCTCATCGTAGGAGACCGTCACATCATGAAAGTGCTTCCGCCTGAGAGCGTCCACCATCTGCTGATTCCTGATGTCGTCACGAATGTCCTGCTTGAGCCGGTTGACCGGAAGGCTGAACCGCTCCTCCATGGCGCTGACTGACGGAAACTGCGAACGCAGCGCGTTGTATTTGGCGTTCGCCATCTCATCGATACCCTGCTCATTGACACTGATGCTGTCGATCCGGGCTTTGGTCAAAAGGATCTTCTGATCGATCATATTCTTCAGGATCTTCTGCCGCAGCCCGGGGTCGTTTTTAGACTCGCGATACTGAAGATGGTACATCAGCTCCTGTTCGTTGATCTGGGATTTGAGAATGATCTCCCGACCGACAATGGCCACGATTTTATCCGGAGCGCTGGAAGCAATCGCATCCGACAAACCTGCAAGGGCGACGATCAGAACAGCAAAAAAAGCAAAGACTGTTTTTTTCATAACATCGAAATTTTCTTGTGGTGAGCGGACTATGGGGCTCCGAAGCGGCACTCCTCCATCCCGATACATCGGCAAGCGGGGCCACAACCTGTTCAGCAAAAGCCTCTTGCGCCCGGACATCCGAGTTGCAACATACAGAGAATCTCTGTCACGGACAAGAGGGCTGAAAAGGAGTTGAGAATGGAAGAAAAAAGGTTGGCTGCCGAAGCCTTTTGCAAAGGCTCCGGCAGCAAGGCAGGGGAGATTATGCGCCTTTGAGTTTGATGGGATTTTTTGATCGGCGCTGCCAGTCGAACACAATCGGAGCAGCGACGAAAATCGAGGAGTAGGTACCGATCAGAATGCCAGCGAACATGGCGAACGCGAAGCCACGGATTGCCGGACCAGCGAAGAAGAAGAGCACCAACACCGTGAGCATGGTCGTGCCCGAGGTGATGACGGTTCTTGAGAGCGTCTGGTTCAGGCTCTCGTTGAAAATCCGCTCGTAATCCGAAGGCTTCTGGCCGCGCAGGCGCTCGCGGATACGGTCATAGACCACGACCGTATCGGTGATCGAGTAACCGGCAATAGTCAGGAACGCCGCAATAATGCTCTGGTCAACTTCGAGTGGCATATAGTCGAACAGGCCGCCGAGCAGACTGAACAGGCCCAGTACGGTCAGCACGTCGTGGAAAATGGCCACCACGCCCGCCACAGCGAACTTGAACTCGAACCGGATGCTCACATAGAGCAGAATGCCGATCAGTGCGGCCGCCAGCGCCTTGAGGGCCGACATCTTCATGTCGGAAGCGATGCTTGGCCCAACGGCCTGAATGCTCAGGATTTCGGCAGGATTCGAGGCCAGGTTGGTAGCCAGCGAGTTGGAAATCAGCGATTTGAGGGTAGCGGTATTGCCCTGAAAATCGGTCTTGAGCAACAGCGAACGATCCATGCCGTACTGCTTGACCATACCGCTCACGTTAGCCTGACGCATGATAGAACGCACCGTAGCGACATCCACCGGTTTTTCGAAGCGGATGACCACTTCCGAACCACCCTTGAAATCGATACCGTAGTTCAGGCCTCTGACGAAAAGGGAGACCAGACCAGCAACAAGCAGGACAGTTGAGATTACATAGGCGATCTTGCGATGGCCCATGAAATTGATATTGGATTTCTGAAAAAGCCGCATTTCAGCAGAGTATTGTAATTATCCGAAACTTTTTTCATTCATGAGCTTGCTCTCGAAGAACAGGTCGAAGAGCACCTTGGTCACCACGATCGCCGTAAAGAGACTTGCCGCCGTACCGATCATCAGGGTAACAGCGAAACCCTGCACCGGACCGACACCATAGACGTACAGCAGGAAGGCCGCCGCAAGCGTGGTCACGTGAGAGTCGAGAATCGAAGAGAAAGCCTTGTTGTAACCGGTGTCGATAGCCATCCGAAGGCTTTTGCCATCGGCAAGCTCCTCCCGGATGCGCTCGTAAATCAGCACGTTGGCGTCAACAGCCATACCCATCGTCAGCACGATACCGGCGATACCGGGCAGGGTCAGGGCTGCGCTGAATCCGGCAAGCACCGAAATGACAATCAGGATATTGAGCACCAGCGCAAGATCAGCGGCGATGCCGGCCTTGTGATAGTAGAAGATCATGAACAGAGCCACGGCCGTGAAACCCCAGGTCACCGACAGAAGACCGTCGCGGATGTAGTCCGAACCCAGCGATGGACCGACGGTACGCTCTTCGAGAATCCGGACAGGAGCGGGCAACGAGCCGGCTTTCAGGATGATTTCGAGATCCTTGGCCTCATCAAGACTGCCGATGCCGTTGATCACCGAATTGCCGCTCGGAATTCGCGACTGCACAACCGGTGCGCTATAGACCGAACCGTCAAGCACGATGGCAATCTGCTTGCCGATATTGGCGCCAGTGATGCGGGCCCATTTCGACGTGCCCTCGTCGTTCATCGACATGAGCACCTCCGGCTGGGAGTCCTGCGAACTGAAAGTCGCCTTCGCCTCGGTAATCACGCCGCCGGTCAGTTCGGGGGTTTTCTGAACCAGATAGAGCAGGTAATACTTCTCGCCCTTTGCCGTCTGCTCGGGCTTGGCCGAGAGCAGCAACTGGGTATCCTGCGGAAGCAATGCATTCACATCATCGCGCTTCAGGGCTGCGGCAACCAGGTCATGGGCATAAGCCGGCGTAAACACCTGGCCATTCGGCATCACGCCAATCACCTCGGAGAGCTTTTTGGCGACAACCCCGCCAGCAGAGACCTGAGCTGAATCTGCCTGCACAGGCCTTGACGGCGCCTGCAGCGACACCGTTCCAGCGCGTTCAACCGCACGAAGCAGTTGCTGCGGCTCTTTGACCAGCTTGAACTCAAGCTTTGCCGTACCCATCAGAAGTCTGCGCACGCGAGCCTCATCGGTCACGCCCGAAAGCTCGATAATCAGGCGACGCGAACCCTGGGTCTGGATCACCGGCTCGGCCACACCGTACTGGTCGATACGGTTACGGATAATCTCCTTGGCCCTAATCAGTGCGTCCTGCGCCTCGGCATTCAGCTTGGAAATAACCTCCTGATCCGAGTCACGAAGGTCATAGAAGTAACGGCTGAGCTTGATATTCTCCTTTCTGAACTCGGCAGCCAGAATATTGACCACATTGTCGTTGGACTCGCCAGCCTGTCGGCGAACGTTGTCCATAATGCGGTTGAACTTGTCATCCTTGTTCCAGGCTTTCTGCTCGATCAGATCAAGAATATCAACCTCCATCACCAGGTGCATACCGCCCTTCAGATCGAGGCCGAGTTTCAGACTTTTGTCGTGAGCCTGCTCGATTTCTTGACGATGGTCGAGAGCAAACTTCAGGCTATCGGCACGGGAATCAAAGCTGTTGAGCTTTTTTGTCAGAGCATAATCCCGGTACGTAGGCCAGATCGACCATACCGAAACCAGCGCGACCACGGCAATCAGGATGAGTTTAAAGGTGTTGTTTTTCATGAAAAAAAGCCGTTACGCACGATTGATAAAGAAAAGCCAATATAAAGAACCGGCTCTGGATTAACAATTGAGCACGCAAGGCCATAACAGAGGTTGGAAAAGAGGGCGCAATGGGTGAAAAACCATCAAAACAAATGCCGCGATGATGATGGTCATCGCGGCATTTGCAGTGACGGCGAAGCGTGACGATCACGCCTCAATGTTTTCCGGGTCACCCCCAGATATCTTTGCTGATATTGGTGTACCACCCTTCAGCGAACATCGCCTCCTGTGCTAGCTGATCGTCGCTGGCGTCGGCAGGAGTGAGACCTCCGGAACCCGGAATGCTGACGATTCCCTTGTCGGACAGCTCATACACCGCGGCGACCGAGACGCCGTAATTCGTTCCGATGAGGCTGTAGCAGGTATTCACCAGCGATGGAGGCACCGGCTTGTGACCGTTCAGCAGGTTGATAATCGCCGCCGCAGCAACCTTGCCCTGGCTGCTGGCTGCAAATCCGGACTTGGGCATCGCGCCGGCAATACAGGAGTCGCCGATGACGTGAATGCCGGGATGAATCGTGGATTCGAACGAAGAGGGATCAACCGGACACCAGCCGCTTTCGTTGGTCAGCCCTGCGTCAAAGGCCAGTTTTCCGGCCTTCTGTGGCGGGATGACGTTGATCACATCACCCTTAACCGGCCCGAAATCGGTCTCGACAGTCATTGCCTTGGCATCAACACCGAGCACCTTGCCACCGCTCGATGCTGCGTGCCACTCGATCATGCCCGGATAGAGCCGCTCCCAGCCCTTCGTGAACAGGCCCTGCTTTGAGAACTTGTCCTTGGCATCGAGGATCACGACCTTCGACTTCGGCTTGTGCTGTTTCAGGTAATGGGCAATAAGGCTTGCGCGCTCGTAAGGGCCGGGAGGGCAGCGGAACGGATTTCCGGGCGGACAGAGCAGCACGGTGCCGCCGTTTTTCATCGCCTGAAGCTGCTTGTGGAGAAGAACAGTCTGAGCGCCGGCCTGCCATGCGTGCGGCATAGACGATTCAGCAATTTGCTGACTGTAGCCCGGAATGGCTTCCCACTTGAAATCGATACCGGGTGAAACGACAAGCCGGTCATACCCTAACCGCTTGCCACTGCCGAGCATGATTTCGTGCTTGCCCGGATTGATCGACACAACCTTGTCGGCAATCACCGTAACGCCGTAGGTGTTTTGAAGCGCATTGAAGTTATGGGTAATATCGGCCATCGTCCTCAAGCCGCCCAGCACCCAGTTGCTGAAGGGGCAGGTAACGAAAGCCGCCTTCGGCTCGACCAGCGTGACTGAAATCGAAGGATCGAGTTTTCGGAGATATTTGGCTGTGGAGGCGCCACCGAAACCGCCGCCGACCACCACAACCCGTTTCGTGCCGGCAAACGCCTTGCCACTGGCACCCAACAGGCCAAACATGGAACCGGCCGCACCGGAAAGAAGCAGTTTATTGAAATCGCGTCGTGAAATACTCATAGCTGCCTCCCCGGATTAATTGTTCATGGTTGAAAGCGATCCAAAGTACTCGGCGATCTGGTGAATCTCCTCGTCGGAATACCCTTTGGCATGACGCCCCATCACGGTAGACGGGCGAGCGCCAGACTTGAAATCGAGCAGCGCGGATTCGATGTACTCAGCCGACCTGCCGTAGATCGTCGGAATGATGCTTTCGCTTTTACCATCGGTGCCATGACATCCGGCGCAGGAGAGCGACAAGATCTCACCACGCGGAATGCTCTTTGACTGCTCAGGAGCCTGAGCCCGCGCCATTCCGGCAGGCAACAATGGCAATACGGCAAGCGCCGCAATCACTACGCCTTTCGATGTAAGCCTCATAATGGATCCTCCGTGTTTACATGGGCAAAAAATGAGGGACGGGTTTATCAGCTATTCCATAGGAAATAGCGTAAGAAAAAAATACGAGCTGAAGCATACAGCTTGTCAAGCCAACAACAGCAGCGATAAAAAAGCTAAGGATAACGCCGGGCCAAAACCTCGGCGAGAAAAGATCAGCATTTGAGCACCGCTTGAAGCAAGCCGCGCAAGCATTCGTTGGGTCAATTCAGCAATCGGGACATTCAAAAAGGCCAGAAAACTGATGAAATGTCGCCTTAAAAGGAGATTAAAAAGGCTCCGTTCCGCCGTCACCGACTTTCAGAGAAAGAACGGCCTGACCGTGCTCCCAAATGCCCCATCACAAAAAGTGACTGATTGCTGACACCAAACCACAAACAGAACTATATGTAACAATTGTTAATATACAAGAAAAGAAATAATTGAACAAGCAAAATTTCACATGATCGCCAACGCAGACGGCAGAAAAAACAAATTCAGGAAAAAGCTAGCATCGGGAACACGCGCGCATTCTGCGCCAACACAACCCGGCTGAAGCCACACAGAGCAAAAAACGACGCCCAAAAGCGATGAAAGGTAACAGGACGCCCCTCACAATCCCGCGACAAAGTGTGCGAGCGGCCAGAAACCCAAACAACCCGAGAAGAGCGGACAAAAAACCTCAAGCAAAAATGTTACAACATAAAAAACTCAATTCTGAAGAATAAAGGCAAAAGCTATCTTCGTCATTTAAGCATTGCGCCCCCACAAAACCTCGTCATCATGGATACAAGAAAACTGAAGGTACTGATACTCTGCTCGGGAAATTCAGCTCGAAGCCAGATGGCTGAAGCCTTCCTTCGCCACTTGGCAGGGGATCGTTTTAAGGTCATGAGCGCAGGGACAGAACCAGCGTCAACCATCAATCCTTACGCGATTGAGGCCATGAACGAGATCGGTATCGACATTTCTACGCAGTGCCCTAAAGACCTATCACTCTATCTTGGGCAAATCTTCATCAATTATCTTATCATCGTCTGCAGTAAAGCCAACGACAGCTGCCCGCGGGTCTGGCCAGGACTTGCCAATCAAAACAATCGCCTTTACTGGCCCGTTGATGATCCTGCAGAAGCGACAGGAAGTGATAAGGAAAAGCTTGCCGCCTTCAGAAAAGCCAGAAATGAAATAAAGGAAAAACTCGAAGCCTGGCTCGCCACGAACCCTTAATAAGGGCAATGCCTGCTAATGCTCACTTCCAAGTTGGGAATAATGCGGCTGAGAACCTCAAAAGCAGTAACACGAACAGCAAGACGTTACTTCCCCATAAGAGCAAGAAGACAGCATTCAACTTTCTGACAGAGCGCCGTCATGCCCCTCCGGCCATGCACTTCTGAGTTCAATTCAAGAAAACGTTATTCAGAGCCGCACTATCATAGCGCCCCCCCATTTCCGCCAGAGTACGCAAGATCACCGCTGGCCTCTTCCACCATTTTTAGCTATTATGTGTCTCCTGTCGAATGATCGATAGCGATACCGGAGACCATGAAATCCTTTAGTGAAGCAGCAATGTTTCACGTGAAACAATTTCTCATTCATGTACGATGTTATAGTTGTCGGCGCTGGCCACGCCGGCTGTGAAGCTGCGCTGGCTGTTGCTCGAAGCGGGCTTGAGTGCCTTCTCATCACCTCTGATCTCTCTGCCGTTGCGCGCATGTCGTGTAATCCGGCCATCGGAGGCGTTGCCAAGGGGCAGATGACCCGCGAAATCGATGCGCTCGGTGGCGAAATGGCCAAAGCCATTGACGCCACTGGCATCCAGTTCCGCCTGCTTAACCGCAGCAAAGGCGCAGCCCTGCATTCGCCACGCGCTCAGGCAGACAAGACACTGTACAGCCTTTACATGCGCTCGGTCATCGAACATGAACCAAATATCGATATTCTGCAGGACACGGTCATCGGAGTCTCTGCGCCAAAAGGGACGTTCAAATCTGTCACGGTCATGTCAGGCAGAGCGATCAAGGCAAAGGCGGCAATCCTTGCCTGCGGCACCTTTCTGAATGGGTTGATCCACATCGGTATGGATCACTATCCAGGAGGCCGTAGCGTCGCTGAACCACCTGTGACCGGGCTTACCGAGTCGCTAGCGGCCCTTGGCTTTTCATTCGGAAGGCTGAAAACCGGCACCCCGCCTCGCATCGACTCAAGAAGTGTGAACTACGACCTGGTCACGGAACAGCCCGGGGACGACGATCCGGTCGCGTTTTCATTCTCAACGGAAAGCGTTGCGCACAGAAACCTTGTGTGCTGCCACCTCACCAAAACGACCGAAAAGACGCACGAGATTCTCCGCTCCGGCTTCGACCGCTCTCCGCTCTTTACCGGCAAGGTGCAAGGCGTCGGGCCGCGCTATTGCCCATCGATCGAAGACAAGATCTATCGCTTTCCGGAGAAGCTGAGCCAGCATATCTTCCTCGAACCGGAGGGAGCCGATACCATCGAAATGTACGTAAACGGCTTTTCCACCTCACTCCCAGAAGACATCCAGCTTGCCGGGCTTCGCTCCATTCCAGGGCTGGAAGAGGCTAAAATGATTCGACCTGGCTACGCAATCGAGTACGATTACTTCCATCCCTGGCAAATCAGATCAACCATGGAAACCCGGCCCGTCGAGAACCTCTACTTTGCAGGCCAGATCAACGGCACATCAGGGTACGAAGAGGCCGCCGGGCAAGGTCTGATGGCAGGCATCAATGCCGTTCGCAAGATTCTTGGCAAAGAGCCGATTGTACTCGGCCGCGATCAGGCCTATATCGGCGTGCTGATCGACGATCTGATCACCAAGGAGACCAACGAGCCCTACCGCATGTTCACCTCATCGGCTGAACATCGTCTGATTCTGCGCCATGACAATGCCGATCTTCGCCTCAGCACGGTAGGTTATGAATGCGGGCTCGTTTCAGAACATCAGCTTGAAAAAACAAAAGCGATCACTGATCTTGCTGGAGAGTGTATCGAGCGTCTAAAATCACTCAAGCTGAAACCAGATGAGATCAACCAACTTCTTGCAAATAAAGGCGCGCAGGAACTCAAATCCCCCGCCAGTGCGTTGAGTGTCCTGAAAAGACCCGGTATCGAGCTGGCCGATCTGTTACGCCACTCCGCCGCTGTTCAAGCCGCAATCGGAGAGACGTGCGAAGACGTTCGTGTTGCTGAGCAGGTTCAGATCGAAATCAAGTATGAAGGGTACATCAAGCGTGAAAAGCTTGTTGCTGAAAGAATTGCGCGCCTCGATGCCTTGCACATTCCCGACAATTTCAAGTACGAATCGCTGAACTCGCTATCAAACGAAGGACGGGAAAAACTTATAAAACATCGCCCGTCAACGATTGGGCAGGCCTCAAGGATTCTTGGCGTCTCCCCTTCGGACGTGTCCATCCTCATGATCAGGCTCGGCCGATAACCATGTTTCACGTGAAACATTTTTCTCAATACGCATGCTCTCGCAGTCCTCATGAATCATCTTGTCGATTTCTCACACGGTAACGATCTGCTTTTCGGAAAAGACCCTGAAGAGAACATCGTGGGCTGTTATCAGCTCAACGACTCGCAGATTCGCCTGTTTTTCCGAACGCCTGATGGCGTCGTTCAGCGTGACGATCCATTCTTTCCGTTCTTTTTTCTTTCCGACGGAGAGCTTCTGGATGGCTTCACGCCATTCAACAAAGAGAAATATTGGCTGATTCAGCTGGAGGGCGCCAACTATTACCGGCATCTTGGCATCTTCAGAAGCTGGAAGAATTATCGCGCGGCGCTTGACCATGTCAACAGCAGCTTACCGGACGGCGCGTCTGAAAATGATTACCAAAACACTTCCGGGCAGAACAGCCACCTGACGTACAGCAGAGGTGACGCGATCACGCAATACCTGCTCCAGACCGGTAAAACGTTGTTCAAGGGAATGCTGTTTGACGACCTTCATCGCCTGCAGCTCGATATCGAGACCTACTATCAGCCCGACAAGAAGCGAAAAGGAAAAGGTATCGGCGAAGACCCGATCATCATCGTCTCGCTCAGCGACAACCG
The DNA here is from genome assembly GCF_000020505.1 of Chlorobaculum parvum NCIB 8327. Lineage (NCBI taxonomy): Bacteria > Pseudomonadati > Chlorobiota > Chlorobiia > Chlorobiales > Chlorobiaceae > Chlorobaculum > Chlorobaculum parvum. The sequence continues at coordinate 7,726 of NC_011027.1, read as the reverse complement.
TTCCTGGGAGCATGTCATTCATTCTAAAGGCAGAGCTGAAAAGGATTTACTCGAAGAGCTCGTACACATCATCCGTCAGAAAGATCCGGATGTGATCGAGGGGCACAACATCTTCGGATTCGATCTCCCCTACCTTCAGCGCCGCTGTGAACTGAACGGTGTGCGATTCGCTATCGGCCGCAACGGCCTGGTGCCGCGCTCCTATCCTGCGACGATCCGCTTTGCCGAGCGATCGGCCGATTTCCAGTTCTGCGACATTCCCGGAAGGCATGTAATCGACACCTACTTCCTTGCCCAGAATTACGATACCTCGAAACGCACGCTTCCGAGCTACGGTTTGAAAGCGGTCGCCAAATTCTTCGGTTTCGCCTCGCCCAACCGTACCTATGTCGACTACAAAGACATCGCCAGCACCTGGGACGACAATCCCGAAACCCTTCTGGCCTACGCGCTCGACGATGTGCGAGAAACCCGTGAACTGGCGGCGCTGCTTTCCGGCAGCAACTTCAGCATGACCAGTATGGTGCCATACAGCTACGCCAATACAGCGAGGCTCGGACCGGCAGCAAAGATCGAGGCCCTCATAATCCGGGAGTATCTGAAGCGCAAAGTTTCCATCCCTCGTCCATCGATCGGGCAGCAGCAGACTGGCGGCTTTACCGAAGTGTTTGTCAAAGGCATTCTCGGGCCAATCGTTTATGCAGACGTCGAATCGCTCTATCCCTCGATCATGCTCACCTTCGATGTGTGCCCAAAATCCGATTCGCTCAAAGCCTTTCCAACTATCCTGAAGGATCTGAAAGAGTTGCGCTTTGCAGCAAAAAAGCGCGCTGAAGAGGAAAAGGAACGCGGCAACACCTCGCTGTCGTACAATTTCGATGCCATGCAATCCTCCTTCAAGATCATCATCAATGCCATGTACGGCTATCTCGGCTTCGGCAGCGGCATGTTCAACGATTTTGAGGAAGCTGACCGCGTCACAACCAAAGGACAAGAGATCGCTAAAAAAATGATCCGCGAGTTCGAATCACGTGGCGCCAAAGTGATCGAAGTCGATACCGATGGCATCTTTCTCGTGCCCCCACCCGACGTGGTTACCGAAGAGGAGGAGCGGCAGCTGGTCAGTGAAGTCTCATCCACCATGCCGCAGGGAATAAGAATCGGTTTTGACGGCCGCTTCAAGAAAATGATTTCCTACATGAAGAAGAACTACGTCCTTCTCGATTACAACGAAAAACTGAAGCTGAAAGGATCGGCATTCGTGAGCAGAAGCGGTGAGAAATTCGGCCGGGACTTCGTAAGAGAGGGATTTATCCTGCTGCTCAATGATGATATTCAAGGCCTTCACGACCTCTACGTCAAGTATCGCAACGATCTGATGGATCATCGACTTCATATCAGCGATTTTTCCAGAACAGAATCGATGAAAACCACGCTCGATCAGTATGCCACCGATGTACGGGCCGGCAAGCGCTCCAAATCGATCACCTACGAGATTGCGCTTCGCCAAGGGTTGGAAATTGCGAAAGGTGATCGAATCACCTATTATGTTGCCGGAACCGGCAATCCGGCATCATTCGTTGATAACGGGCGACTCGCCGAAGAGTGGAACAAGGAACAACCAGACGAGAACACCGGTTTTTATCTGAAAAGGCTCGATGAATACGCTCAGAAATTCCTCCCATTCTTCAAGCCTCAGGATTTCAGCTCAATCTTTTCAGCAGATACACTTTTTGCGTTTTCTCCTGAAGGAATCGAAGTGGTAAAAGAGATTCGACATCATGAAACCGGTGATCTGTATCGTGAGGATTCACCCTTTTAAAAATTATTTTTTAAACTTTTTATCCTCATAAAGCATTAAAATTCAGGCTTTTCACAACATAAACAAAAATAAATTATGACCGATAATAAAATTCTTCCAATTACCGACGATGTGTCCTGGATTGGCGTTCTGGATCCGGGTCTGATCACCTTCGATATCGTCATGGAGACCAAATACGGTACGACCTATAACTCTTACTTCATCAATGCAGAGAAAAAGACGGTTGTTGAAACCACCAAGGTGAAGTTCTGGCCGACCTACCTCGAAAAGCTGAAGCAGGTGGTCGATCCCGAGGAGATCGAGTATATCATCGTCGATCACACCGAGCCCGATCACTCCGGAAACGTGCACAATCTGCTTTCCGTCGCCCCAAATGCAACCGTGGTCGGCAGCGGCAACGCTATCAAGTTCCTGCGTGACCAGACCGGACACGATTTCAAGCACATCGTTGTCAAGAATGGTGACACGCTCGACTTAGGTAACAAAACCATTCACTTCATCGGCGCTTCGAACCTGCACTGGCCCGACACGATCTACTCATGGCTTGAAGAGGACGGCGTGCTCTTTACCTGCGACTCGTTTGGCTGCCATTACTGCAACGAAGCGATGTATGATGACCTGTGCGGCGACTTCGACGACTCATTCAAGTACTATTTTGACGCAATTCTGAGGCCGTTCAGCAAGTACATGATTCAGGCGATCGAAAAAATACGCCCGCTCGATATTAAAGTCATCTGCCCCGGCCATGGACCGATCCTGCGCTCGGACTGGAAGAAATATGTCGATCTTTCGGAGCGATACGCTAAAAGCGCCATTGCCATGCCAAATGAGAAGAGCATTCTCATCGCCTATGTCTCTGCTTATGAAAACACCTCTGTGCTGGCACACAAGATTGCTGATGGCCTGAAGATGGCTTGCGATTTCAACGTTGATGTTTGTGATATCGAAAACATGTCGACAGAGAAACTCGAGGAGAAGATTGCGCATTCGATGGGCATCATCATCGGTTCACCAACCATCAACCAGAATATTGTTCATCAGATCTACAGTATCTTCGCTGTTCTTAATCCGTTACGAGACCGTGGCAAACTGGCGGCGGCATTTGGCTCTTATGGGTGGAGCGGTGAAGGGGTCAATATCATCGAAGGCAATCTGGCAAACCTGAAACTGAAGGTTTTTGATCAGAACCTCAGGATCAAATTCCAGCCTCACGAACCGGAATTCGAGCAATGCCGAGAGTTTGGAAAAGCTTTCGCGGAAAGGATGATCGAGATGTACAACCTTACATGCAATATTAAATAGTTCTTTTTTTATAGCATAGAAGGTAAAAAAACAACCCGGAATACTATCTAGTAATGATCAGTATTCCGGGTTGTTCTTTTCTGATAATTCTTTTATTCAATTCTGTCTCAAGATTACTATTTTATCTTATTTAAAGATAATCGTTCGTATCATTTCATATCCAACAGCTTTATTGAGTCGTGTCGTTATATCTCTTTTTCTGAAGTTGAGTTCCATTCTCCACGAAGGGCTCTTTACCTTCACATAGAGATTTCCATCCTTCATTTTCTCTACTGATGTCACCTTCGCAATAGTTTCTCCGACCACGTTTTCCCAAGCGTGAAGTGTCTTGTATTCATCATAGGCTTCCGTCATGCCGATCTTGCGGCAAACATCGGCCATGATCCCGCCAAGTTCTCTCGGTGGTTTTGCTTTACTCATGATCAAGGCTCCTCACTACTCTTGTAATCATCAACAGAAAAACAACTTATCCCCTTCCCCTCTTTTTTCCCCGTTGAGGTGATAATCACCTGTCCTTTGGTTGCAAGCGTCTCGACCATGGTACCGGAAACCACCTCATCAAGCTCACTGAACAGATCGTCAAGAAGGGTAATCGGTATCTCGCCCGATGCTTCATAAAGATAGCCTTGCAGGGTCATTTTCATAGCGACAAGAAATGCACGCTGTTGCCCCTGAGAGGCATATTTTCGTATTTCTCTTTTATTGAGATAGAATTGCAAATCGTCTCGATGTGGTCCAGCAAGCGTTTGTCTTCGTTGTAACTCCTGCTGCTTTAACGTTTCAAAACGCTCTCTGAAAACCTGCTGTATTTTATCTTTTTCATACAGATTTTCGTGATGGCCAAGAGAACTTTGATATAAAATTGATGGCTCAGCTCCTTCGGGGATCCATTGATAGACATCACCAAGCATGGAAGTAAAATGCTCGATAAATCGCTTTCTGACCAGAACAATTTCCGTTGCTGTAGCAACGAGTTGATCGGTTAGAACATCGAGAGCTGAATCAATAAAACGCGGATCCTGCTCCGAAGAAAGCAGGGCATTACGTTGCTGTAAAATACGCCGATACAGCAATAAATCGGATAAGTACTTCCGATCATACTGACAGATTGCCGTATCGATGAATCGACGACGCTCCGCCGGTGCGCCGTTGATGATTACCATCTCACGTGGCGTAAAGGTCACGCACGGAATGGTTCCGATATGGCTGGAAAAGGTTTGAAGCTCCTGTTCATTAACCAGGATTCTCTTCTCCCTCTTCGGTGAATAGGCGACCGAAACTTTGGTAGCAATTCCCTGACCACTCGTAAATGAGGAGCGGATGGTAAACAGCTCCTCCCCGAACTTGAGATACTCCCGATCGTTATTTCCAGAAAAGCCTCTTGTCAGAGCGCAGTAATGGATCGCCTCAAGAATCGAGGTTTTTCCCGAACCATTTCTGCCATAAATATTGGTAACGGAGTGGCCTGGCTCGAATTCAAGAAGCGTGTGATTCCTGAAATTGGCGATACTGATGGAGTCGAGTCGCAAGCCTCTCCTGTTCCGTCAATTGTTGATTCTGACCGGCATCACCAGAATGATCAGATCGTCCTGGCGCTCCTCGTATTTCGGTTTGAACAACACGGCCGTTGTCGGGCTGCTCATTTCCATGGAGACCTGCTCGGTTTCGATATGGGACAGGGCGGCTTCGACAAACTTTGCATTAAAACCGATCGTGATCTCTTCACCGGTGAACGTACACGGCAGCTCTTCCTGTGCGGATTCACCCTCGCTGGCATTTTCGGCCATGACCTTCATGAGCTCTCCTTCGGCGCTGATCTTCAGATCACCGATACTTGAGAAACGGCCAACCCTTTTGACCGAATCGTGAATCAAACCGCGATCAACCACCAGTTTTTTCTCGTTTTCAACCGGAATAACCGCTTCATAATTGGGATATGGCTCGACAATCAAAGCCGATTCAAGCTCGACATTTTCCGATTTAAACTTCACATTCCGGCGCTCTTCATCGACGGTCATGCTGACCTCATCGTTCTGCAAAAGACGCTGGATAATGGAAAGAACCCGTGCAGGGACTACGATTTTCTGCTTTTCGGCAATTTCGTTTGTGGTTTGCTTGCGGCACCGGACCAGACGATGGCCATCGGTTGCAACAGCGGTAATGACCGTTCCCTCGAATTCAAACAGCACCCCCATCATGGCCGGGCGCATGCCATCGACGCTGCAGGCAAACAGGGTTTTCTGGATGATATCCTGCAATTCGGAAGGTTGAAGTCCGATGGTGAGGTCGAAATTCCGTTCGAGACTTTCAGGTTTCGAGATGAAGGTGCAGGGAATACGATACCGGCCCTTGTCGGTAGCGATATGAACCGTGCCAAGATCTCCGATCGACTGGCGCTCGATTTCGAAGGTGACTTCGGTATCGTACATGCTGCGCAGAAAATCCTGCAAGGTTCTTGCCCTGATGGCGATGGTTCCCTTGTCGCTGGAGGCCACATCACACTTGGCGGTAATCGAAAGCTCTCCATCGGTGGCAAACATCGTCAGTGTCCCGTTCTCCAGGGTCATGTTGATGTTATCGAACCGGGCATCGAGTGATTTGGTAGGCACAGCAAGGATGACTTTACTCACCGCTTCCTGCAGGCGTTTGATTGTCGTGTTGAATTTCATTTCTTACAACTCTTATTTCTTTATTTAAATAAAAAGATTGTTGTTGTTGTTGAGCGTGTGGAATTCTTGACTGATCCACGAAGACTGCTTTTATCTTCTTTTAATAGAGTGTTTTAACTTTCTCTTTCAGGTACTGTTCGGTGTGGATAGTATGTGTATTTCCTGCCGGTGTTCGTGTTGGCGCTTTGTTGGTGCATTTTCGCTCATTCAGTCAGATGTTGACAAGTGCGCGTTCATCAAGAATCCGCCAACAGGATATAAACAGGTTGTACACATATCCGCTCGTTACATCGACATGATTTCGATTCTCTTCTTCAGCTCTTCGATTTTTTTCCGCTCTTCGTTCGAGGAGGTGATTTTTTTCTCGATGGTGTTCAGTGCGTGAATGACCGTTGAGTGGTCGCGTCCGCCGAAATGCAGGCCGATCGTTTTGAGCGAAGAGTCGGTCATATCCTTTGAGAGGTACATGGCGATCTGCCGCCCGACGGCGATCTCTTTTTTCTTCGACTTGCCTTTCAGGTCGTTCGGTGTGATCGAGAAGAAGGAGCAGACCGCTTTTTCGATGGTTTCAAGGGTAAGCTGCTTGGTGTTGTAGCGGATGATATCCTTGAGCGTCGATTTGGTGAACTGGAGGTCTATCTCCTGATTGTCGAGCGAATGGGCGGCGAGCAGCTTGACGATGCACCCTTCGAGCTCGCGGACGTTGTTGGTGACGTTGGTCGCAATGAATTCGATCACCGCCGGATCGAGATTGACGCCGTTCTGCTTGAGCTTGCTCTGGATGATCGCCTTGCGGGTTTCGTAATCGGGCGCCTGGATGTCGGTCGAAAGCCCCCAGTTGAAGCGCGAAATGAGGCGGTCTTCGATCCCCTTGATCTCCTTGATCGGCCGGTCAGCCGACAGAATGATCTGCTTGTTGGCCTGATGCAGGGTGTTGAAGATGTGGAAGATCTCCTCCTGGGTCTTCTCTTTGCCGGCAAAGAACTGGATATCGTCGATAATCAGCACGTCGATGTTCCGGTAGAAAGCCGAAAACTCCTGAATGTTGCCGTTCTGGATTGCATTGACGAAGTCGATGGCGAACTTTTCGCTCGACACGTACAGCACCGCTCCGCTGATCCGGTTTTCCAGCACGGAGTTGCCGATTGCCTGCATCATGTGAGTTTTCCCCAACCCTACGCCGCCGTAAATGACCAGCGGGTTGAAAGCGTTCTGGCCGGGATTCTGGGCGATGGACTTGGCGGCAGCGAACGCCAGGGAGTTGCAATCGCCCCTGATCAGGGTCGAAAAGGTGTATTTCGGGTTGAGATTGCTCTCGAATTTTGTCCTGTTCCGCTCGAAACGCTCGCGTTCCGCGGAAACAGGCTCTTGGGCTCGCTCGGGTTTGGTATCAGATTCTGTCGGTGCGTGAGCATTCTGGTGGGGCAGTTCGATGGTCACGGGCTGGCCTTGCGACTTGTCCATGACAATCGAGTACATCAGCTTCGCTTCCGGTCCGATGACCTGTCGCAACGCCTGCTTGACGTGCACCGAGTAGTTCTCTTCGATCCACTCATAGAAAAACTGGCTCGGTACCTCGATGGTCAGCTCGCTTCCCGAAAACGACAAGGGGCGGATCGGCAGAAACCAGGTCTTGAAGGCCAGGCTGTTGATGTTCTCCTGAATAAGTTCAAGACAGGCGTTCCAGACCTTTTCGGCAAATGAACCGCTTTGGGAGTGGGTTGCTTGAAGGTTACCGGTCGGAGCCTGCTGGATCAGTTCGGGCATGAGAGTCGTGCGGGAGAGGCGTTTTTAAGGAGGTTCATCCACATTTTCTGTTCACAAGTTACAGTTTTCAGTGGATAAAAAACAATTCCAGTTTCGAAATCGGGGGGAAGTTTCAAGAGACGCGACGGTGCGTTTTTCAACAGGCTAAGTTGTTTTTTTAGGTGTT